>CASBQB010000346.1 GCA_949127655.1 Chroococcales cyanobacterium PMM_0086
ATGAGGATAGGTTTGTGCTAAAAGACTATCTAAAGCGGCTTTTAGATAGTTTTCTCGATTATAAACTGTCATTATGAGGGAGACTTTAGGCATTTACGTATTGCGCTTTGTGGTCTTTTGATATTAAGTATAGTTCTAAGACTTTCTTTAAGGTATCTAATTATTGCTAAAAATACTCAAGGAAACAGCGCTAACTATTGAGTATAAATAATTAGCGCCCCTCTAAGTTAATAACTATAGGAGATGATTTAAAGGAAACTCTAATTATTCCTATCGGGTTTGGGCAAGCCGTAGATTATAAAAACCAATGGAAAGAAGTAGACTATGATGAAGTTATCAGGCTCTGAATTGTTAGAAAAATTAAGATAGGTTAAGGTGCTAAGTAAGTAAGTAAAACAATCCCAGTCGATAAGATTACTAACCAAGTGATGATAGTGTCTTGAAAACGATTTAATAGAGTAAAAAGACCTGCTGCTACACCAAAGGATAAGACAATACTAATTAAAAGTGATGGATAGTTGAGAGTTTTCAGAGAAAATCCCAACTTTACAAAAAGTAAAATAGCCGAGTAAAGACCAGCTAATAACAATGATTTGTTCAAATAAATATTGGCTCTTGCTAGTATCACTATTAAAAAAATAATCATAAATGACTCCTGTAATTATATTGCTTTATCACTGCAACAGACTCTATGCGCTTTTATTTTAGTATAATTTAAGCTACAAAGAACAGAAATATAATTATCAATATAACCAAGTCCCCAAAATTTTAGTACAGAAGCTAACTTTTTTCTCAATTGCAATATAATTGCGCGCTACTGCTTGACACAGGCGCGGTGAATCAGGGACAGGTTAAGGAAGAACGCATGCGGGAAAACCAAATTCGGTCAAAGAAGTCCTGTTCAGCCCGACAACGACGAAGGGTGGGCAAAAACTGGTTCGGTATCTTTAGATAGTAAGGGAATAGGCATGATTCTCGTCCCTTATGAAAAACTCCTTGCTTTTTCCATTGGCTTAAAGCGACTAGCACTAACGGCACATATAATAAAGCTTCTACTTTAATCTTGGCATTGCCTAAAAACCGTCGCAACCCCTTCGGGCTGTGGTTGTTAACGCCGCCCGTAGGGACCTTCGGTCATCGCCAAAGTTCCACACTCGGCGCTTTTAGTGCTCGACTCTGAACATAAGGTTCCCATGCAGGTAAGCTTAATTGCCCACTACTGGCTTAAAGTACTGACCATCTATGCCAATGCTTTGAGCGTCTCGCAAATCTTTAGATTTACTATATTGACGCAAGAAATCTAGTAATTGATTATAGAGATGGGTAGAGTTTGACATGATATTTTGGTTAGAAAGTGTGGTAAATGAGCGCCAATTAGATCTCTCTGCCGTATAAACACACTATCGAAACAGAAGACCGACTCTTTAAGGGAGTTTTGTTGCACTTTTTATTTATTTATTCTAATATTAGAGTAAGTTTTTAAGGATCAATCAAAGTTTATATGAAGTTAACGCAAATATTTTTTGGGTTGTTAATTGGTCATTTGATAAGTAGATTAAGTTGGGCACTAATATTTTTTACCCCAGCAATAATTGTGGCCATGGCCAATGTTAGTGCAGCTAGGGGGAGTATGTCATTAATCATTGCCTATATTGCACTGTACATTGTTGGTCTAGTTCTAGCAATATTAGTCTGGTTCGTTGGTAACGGAGTCTTTTTCGCTTTCTGGCCACGTACGGCGATAATTTCAGCGATTCTCTCTGCTCTAGTAACACTATATGTTGCTCCTGTTGCTTTCTTTTGTTCAATTCCTGTACAAAGAGAGTATAAAAATGTTACTCGTTTGGGGGACAGTATTTGCAATAGTGTAACTTGGCGAGGTTTGTGGTTCTAAAAGATCTTCGATTATTCTAGCTAAAGAGGAAAGATTTGTATATATTAGTTTTTCTAAATGAATAATTTAAGATGGCAATAGAGGGTACCTTTTACTGCATTCGAGTGGCAGTTTTGGTAATTCATGTTCTTCCCACTCCTTACGAATATGGTTGAGACAAAATTAACCACCTGCAATTATCGTCGCTTGACCATTAAAAGTAATATTTCCTTTAGCTTCAATAGAACCTATTAAAGTTGAATTACCATTAAAGGTGAAATTCTTACCTGCTGTCAATGTTCCTTTAGTGTTGCTATTCGCATTATAAGTAATATCACCTGCCCCAATTACTCTCAAATTAGAATTAGCATCGAGGGTTGTTGTTGCTCCATTAAAATTAATACTGCCATTACTAGAACCATTAGCTAATAAAGTAGAACCCCCAAATCGAGCACCACTATTCATATTAATAGAACCACTAGCTAAGACCGAGAGATTAGTTGACTGTACTGTGGCTAAATTAATATTACCATTACTAGCAATTAAAGCCACATTATTGAAGTTATGACCACTACCATTAAAGTTAATATCTCCATTGTCAACGATGATGACTGTATTACTTAAAGTCACATTAGAGGGAATATTCAGACCACCATTAATTACTCTGACAACTCTTGGGTTAGTAGCTGTACCTGGGGAAGGGAATTTAGTCGTCCAGTCTTGAGCATTGTTGAGGGGATTATTTTGCACATTAAAGGTAACTGTGGGTGTACCTGCGGGAACGCGGCGGCTTAATTCAAGAGAAACGAGATCTGTGTAAACAGGAAGTACAATAGTCTGTTGAGCAATAACTTGTGGGGGGAGTAAGTTACCATATACATTAGCATTCCCATTGGCATTACTGACCTGATAACCTGCTGTCACAGATACTGCTTTATCTACTAGAAGTAATTTACCAGCACTATTATAAATTGGACTACCATTACTATTGCGTATGACTGGTAAAGTCAGGTTCCCATTAAAGGTAAAGCCCTTACCTGCATAGATTCTAGCATCGTCGGTGAGGTCTAAAGGATTGTTATCAAACTTGGAGTTACTATTGATACTAACTGTTCCTTCAGCGCGGATAGCAAAGGTTGTTGTAGCTGGGTCATTATCAATAATGGTTCCTATTCCTATGCTATTAGCTACTGTAGCGTTAAGAGGGTTGGTGAGGTTAATCTTAAAGGTTTCAGTTGCTTCATTAATTAGGTCGCCAACAATGGGTACAGCAACAGTTTGTGTAGTAACTCCAGGTGCAAAGGTTAAAGTACCACTTGTCGCAAGGTAATCATTAGGGGTAGTAGCAGTATCGTTGGTGGTATTGTAGTTGACTGTGACTGTCTTACTGCTAGGCGTAGAGAGGGTTACAGTAAAGGTAGCAATTGAGGTTCCACTATTTCCTTCTGTGATACTTATATTGTTGACTGAAAGTGTAGGAAGTGGGTCATTATCAACGATGGTTCCTATTCCTATGCTATTAGCTACTGTAGCGTTAAGAGGGTTGGTGAGGTTAATCTTAAAGGTTTCAGTTGCTTCATTGATTAGGTCGCCAACAATGGGTACAGCAACAGTTCCAGTAGTAACTCCAGGTGCAAAGCTTAAAGTACCATTCGTGTTCAGGTAATCATTAGGGGTAGTAGCAGTATCGTTGGTGGTATTGTAGTTGACTGTGACTGTCTTGCTGCTAGGATTGGAGAGAGTAACTGTAAAGGTAGCAATAGAGGTTCCACTATCTCCTTCTGTGACACTGATATTGTTGACTGACAGTGTAGGAGGGTTGTCGTTATCAATAATGGTTCCTATTCCTATACCATTAGCTACTGTAGCATTAGTTGCCTCACTGAGTTGCAGATTAAAGGTTTCGGTATCTTCATTAATTAAGTCACCAACAATGGGTATAGCAACAGTTTGTGTAGTAATCCCTGGTGCCAAGGTTAAAGTACCACTGGTTGAAAGGTAATCATTAACTGCTTTGGCAGAGCCGTCAACTGTTGTATATTTGACAGTAATGGGTTGGGTACTAGCATTGGAGAGGGTTACAGTAAAGGTAGCAAGTGATGTTCCACTATTTCCTTCTGTGACACTGATATTATTGACGGAAAGTGTGGGCAGTTTTTTGACAACAACAGTTAATGTATCACTACTAGTTGCCCCCTCTTTATCGGTAACAGCTAGAGTGACAGTATAGGTGCCATCTTGTGTATAAGTATGGGTGGGGGTGAGAGTATTGGTTACAGTTGTTCCATCCCCAAAGTTCCAAGTAGTAGTGTGGGTATCAAGTAGACCAGGATCTGTAAAGGTGCCATTAAAGGTGATGCTTTCTCCTTCGTTAATGGTTTGATTAGTACCTGCTGTTACTGTAGGTGCAACATTATTAACAATGATATCTAGGGTAGAAGAAGTAGCAGCGCCATCACTATCAGTAACAGTTACTTTAGTAGCATAGGTACCGTTATCAGCAAAGACATGATTTACTGCTTGTCCCTGTACTTGTTGACTACCATCGCCAAAGTTCCACAGGTAGGTGAGTGTGTCATTACCTGGATCTGTCGCTGTCACACTGAAATGAGCACTCTGTCCTTCATTGATGGGAGTATCACCTGTTGCTTGAGTGATAGTAGGTGGTAGGTTAAGGACGGTTGTAGTTAATGTATTACTACCAGTTGCTCCATCCTTATCGGTAACAGCTAGAGTGACAGTATAAGTGCCGTTTTGTGTATAAGTATGGGTGGGGGTGAGGGTATTAGTTGCAGTTGTTCCATCCCCAAAGTTCCAAGTAGTAGTGTGGGTATCAAGTAGACCAGGGTCTGTAAAGCTACCATTAAAGGTGATGCTTTCTCCTTCGTTGATGGTTTGGTTGTTTCCTGCTGTTACTGTAGGAGCGACATTTTTAACTATGATGGTAAAGGCTTGAGAAGTTGTACCACCATGATTATCACTAACTGTTAATTGAGCGTTGATGGTTGCGTTATCTGTCCATGTATAGTTCACCTCTTGACCATTGAGAGTGATGCCATTGCCAAAGTTCCAAGTATAGGTGAGGGGGTCATTACCTGGATCTGTGGCAGTAGCAGTGATGTGGGTAGAGGTGCCTTCATTAATCTGGCTTTCTCGGTCTATACTGACTATTTGAGGTGGTAGGTTGTTGACGGTTATAGTAACTGTGGCTTGATTGGAAAGAATACCTTGATTATCTTGAACAGTATAGGTGAAACTGTCAGAACCGACAAAGCCTTGTAACGGGGTATAGGTGAGGGTGCCTTGTGGGTTAATAGTGACTGTCCCTTGGGGTATCGCACTCAGTTGAATGCTATTGGGGTCGATTGTTCCATCGGGCGCACTGTCATTAGAGAGTACATTAAGGGTGAGAGGTTGTCCTTGATTAGTAGTATATAAATCGTTGTTAGCGATGGGAGGATGTTGGTCATTGGTAACAAGGTGAATATCATCAATGGAAACATGACTATCTTTGGCACCAAAACCAAGTAGGTCAAA
>CASBQB010000347.1 GCA_949127655.1 Chroococcales cyanobacterium PMM_0086
GAAACCTGTACATTGGAGTCCTAGTTCTCAAACAGCCTTAGCTGAAGCAGAATTAGAATACAATGAAGCACATACTTCAAACAGCGTCTATGTAGCCTTTCAGGTCATCAAAGCAGCAGAAGGCATACAAGAGAAACTACAGCCCTATCTTAGCAGTCTAGCAGCCGCTATCTGGACGACTACCCCCTGGACATTACCGGCTAATTTAGCCATTGCTGTTAATCCTGATTTAGTCTATGCTGTAGTAGAAGATGCCAAGTCTATTTCTAGTGCTAAATATTTAATTGTCGCCAACGACCTAGTTACAAGGTTAGCAGAAACTTTAGAAACCACCTTAACAGTTAAAACTACCCTCCTAGGAGCAGAATTAGAACATACAGTCTATCGTCATCCCCTCTATGCAAGAGAAAGTGAGATCCTGATCGGGGGAGACTATGTAACAACTGAATCGGGTACTGGATTAGTACATACTGCACCTGGACATGGACAGGAAGACTATCAAGTAGGACAGCGTTATAACTTACCTCTTCTCTCTCCTGTAGATGATCGAGGAAACCTGACTGCTGAAGCTGGTCCTTTTGCTGGACTAAATGTACTCAAAGATGCTAATCAAGCGATTATCAATAGTTTAAAAGACTGTCAAGCTTTACTCAAAGAGGAAGCTTATGTACATAAATATCCCTATGACTGGAGAACGAAAAAACCAACAATTTTTAGAGCAACAGAACAGTGGTTTGCTTCGGTTGAAGGGTTTAGAGAAGCAGCATTAAAAGCTATTAAAGAGGTGAAATGGATACCCGCACAAGGAGAGAACCGCATTACCCCAATGGTCAGGGAACGTAGTGACTGGTGTATCTCTCGTCAAAGAACGTGGGGACTACCCATACCAGTCTTTTATGACCAACAGACCAACGAACCTCTCTTAACAGAAGAGACAATCAAAAATATTCAAGCTATCATTGCGGAAAATGGTTCTGATGCTTGGTACTCCTTAACAGTAGAGGAACTTTTACCACCTGAGTATCTCAATAATGGACATAAGTATCGTAAAGGAACCGATACGATGGATGTCTGGTTTGACTCTGGTTCTTCTTGGGCGGCTGTAGCTAAAAACAGAGACAATTTAAAATATCCAGTCGATATCTATTTAGAAGGAACAGATCAACATCGTGGTTGGTTTCAGTCTAGCTTATTGACTAGTGTAGCTACTAATAATATTGCACCCTATAAAATGGTTTTAACTCATGGTTTCGTCCTAGATGAAAAAGGACGCAAAATGAGTAAGTCAGAAGGAAATGTCGTAGATCCAGCAATCATCATAAATGGGGGGAAAGATCAAAAGAAAGAACCCCCCTATGGTGTAGATATCCTAAGACTCTGGGTTGCGTCTATCGACTACTCCAGCGATATACATATCGGTCCAAATATCCTCGCACAGTTAGCTGATACTTACCGCAAGATCCGCAACACAGCTAAGTATCTATTAGGTAATTTACATGACTTTGATCCTAGTCGGGATGCAGTAGAGTATCAAGAGTTACCTGTTTTAGACCAGTATATGCTGCATCGTATCAGTGAAGTCTTTGAAGAGGTAACAGAAGCCTTTGAAACTTTCGAGTTTTCCCGCTTCTTCCAAGCAATACAAAATCTCTGTGTAGTAGATCTATCTAATTTCTATCTAGATATTGCCAAAGATCGCCTCTATATATCAGATCTTAACTCTCCCCGTCGTCGCAGTTGTCAAACAGTCCTTGCTATTACCTTAGAAAATCTAGCAAAAGCGATCGCACCCGTTCTCTGTCATATAGCTGAGGATATCTGGCAATATCTACCCTATTCAACAGACTATCAGTCAGTCTTTGAGTCAGGATGGGTGAAATTAGATCCAAAGTGGAAACGTCCCGACTTAGTTAAAAATTACTCAGCTTTAAGAGAATTACGGGCACAAGTAAACAAGGTCATGGAGAATGCTAGAGGGGATAAAATGATCGGATCATCTCTAGATGCAAAGGTTTTAATCTATACTTCAGATACCGAGTACCGAACCTATTTAGATTCACTCAACACGACGTACAGTTTAGAAGGAAATAGAGTTGATGAATTGCGTTATCTCTTCCTCTGCTCACAAGTAGAATTAGTAGACTCAATAGATCTGATTAACTCTGCTTCTTACCATAATGAAATGGTCGGTATTCTCAAAGCAGAAGGAGTCAAATGTGAACGCTGTTGGAATTATTCTACAACAGTCGGTTCTTTTCCCCAAGAGCCAACCATCTGTGATCGATGTGACCAGGCCTTAGCAGGAAGATTTTAAATTGCTTTAAGCAAACGACTAGATGAATATTAATAAATAGATATTAATTACTAATATACCATTAGGAAAAAATGTCTAAGCTTGATAGATATAAACTGTTTGTAGTGCTCAAAAACGCAATCAACAAGCTTGAGCAATACGGCTAGTCTTAGCTATTTTAACGCTCATTTGGGTTCATAGTCGCCACAAAAACACAGTGGAAGCGGATCAAAGGGCAAGACTGACCAATGAGAAGTGGACTTGGAACGGCCTAGTTATCTATCCCACACTCATCTTTTCATTAAGTTAATAAAAATTAATATTAAGATTTAATAATAATTAAACTACAAAGTCTCTCTTTTGATAGATTACCAAAAACAGGTGAACTTTTATAATAATCATGTAATAGTCGTGGTAAATTTTAAAAAACTGATTTAGCAAGAGAAGAAAAATGACAAATGAATTTTCATATTATATAGTAGCTTTAATAGGTTTACTAGGTGTATTATTTACCTATTTTTCTTATATTAAAGGTGATAAAAAAACAAAATTTTCTCTACAAGAAAGAATAGCTCAGACGACAGCTAGCATAACGGAAAAAGACTCGGAACTAAATTCTTGTAGAGAAGAAAAAGAAAATCTCAAAGTTAGCATAACGGAAAAAGACTCAGAACTTACCTCTCTACAAGAAAGAATAGTTCAAATGACAGGTAGCATAACGGAAAAAGACTCAGAACTTATCTCTCTACAAGAA
>CASBQB010000348.1 GCA_949127655.1 Chroococcales cyanobacterium PMM_0086
CCTAAGACTATAGGTCATGTATTTTGATTAAAATCAAGCTAGATTGAGTGATTCTGTATCTAATAAACAAAATTATTATGACCCAAAAAAATGAAACATTAACTTTATTGTTCTCTTTAGTCATTACTGGGGGAATTTTAGGTGCTGCTTGGTGGTTTTTTAAAGGTGGTCTGCTTTCAGGTACTCAAAATACCCCCAATACCTCTAGTTCAACTTTTAGCGAAGTCAAACAGGTACCTAATGGACTATTTAACTATGGAGGTAGCACAACTTGGGCACCCATTCGCAAAGATGTTGATCCAGTTATTAGTTCTGTCTGGCCTCAATTTCAACTGCGCTACACAGATCCTATCACCGGAACACCAGGTTCTGGGAATGGGATTAAAATGTTAATTCAAAATGAGTTAGCTTTTAGTCAGTCTTCTCGCTCCCTTAAACCAGAGGAATATCAAAAAGCCCAGAATAATGGTTTTAAATTAAAAGAAATCCCTGTAGCTATCGATGGACTAGCTATTGCCGTTAATCCTCGTTTAAAGTTGGCAGGATTGACTCTTAATCAACTTAAGGATATTTATACAGGTAAAATTACCAATTGGAAACAAGTAGGAGGAGAAGACTTACCTATTATTCCCTATTCACGTAGTTTAGCTGATGGAGGAACTGTCGAGTTTTTTAAAGAACATATTCTTGCAGGAGAATCTTTTGGCCCGTCAGTGCAATATACTAGAGATACTACAGATGGACTGCGGAAAGTTACGCAAAATTTAGGCGGTATTTACTATGCTTCTGCCCCTGAGGTGGTGCCCCAATGTAGAGTAAGATCTCTGCCATTAGGACGTAAAGTAAATGAATGGGTCACCCCCTATCAAGAACCTTTTATCCCTCTAGAAAAATGTCCAACCCAACGCAATCAAATCAATAAAAAGGCTTTTCGCAGTGGTGACTATCCGATCACTCGTCGTCTCTTTGTGATTGTTAAACAAAATGGACAACTTGATGAACAAGCAGGTGAGGCCTATGCTAATTTAATGTTAACTGCCCAAGGTCAATCTTTAATCGATAAGTCTGGTTACATTAGCTTAAGGTAAGAACAACTAACTTAGACTCGCCTTTATGCTATACTAGAAACTTAGAGCAAGAAATAAGGAGTAGAGTTCTTTGCACTCAACATCAGCAAAGATCATCGCCGTAGTAAATGGTAAGGGCGGAGTAGGCAAAACAACAACCAGCGTCAACCTAGCTGCTATCTTAGCCGAGAAAGACTCTGTTCTATTAGTTGATGCTGACCCGCAAGCTTCGGCGACCTGGTGGGTTAATCGTGGTTCAGAAGCTCTCAAATTCGATCTAAAACAGGAAACAGACCCAGAAGAACTCCAAAGAATACGCCAAGCAACAGATTATCATTGGATAGTTATAGATACTCCACCTGCTTTAGCTTCAGAAACTCTCAAAGCAGCTATCTCTACAGCAGATTATCTTATCTTACCAACTCCACCCGCTCCTATGGACTTGATCGCCTTAATTGAAACTGTGAGGACTTTTGTATTGTCTAAAGAAATAGCTTACAGAGTGGTTTTAACTAAAGTAGATCCTCGTAGTATTAAAGAGGCCCTAGATGCCCAAAATACTCTATTAGAATTGAAAATAGACACTTGTCATGCTTTTATTCGTCTTTATAAAGCACATGAAAGAGCAGTTTTAGAGGGAGTCACCATCACAAAAAGTAAAGGAAAACAAGCAAAAGAAGCTGAAACAGATTACCGTCGTGTGGTAGAAGAGTTAAAAAGAGATTGGTTGACTTTATGACTAAAAAAGATCTATCAGATATTTTAAGGGAAGGGATGCAGAATGTTGAACCAGCAACAACCCCTAAAAGCAGAACATCTCAAACAGATGAAGCACAAAAGCAACTGACTAGTCTCAAGTTAGAACTAGAGAAGGAACAGGAACGGGTAAAAGATCTACATAAAGAATTAGAAGCACAAAAAGAACTATCTAAAACCCTTTCCCAAGAACTCGAAGAAGAACAGGAAAAGGTCAAAAAGTTACAAAAATCTGAGCAAAAACAATTTATTGTTCCAGTAGGTATGGGTAATCATTTAGTAATTACTCCTGCTACTTCGACAGTTCTCACAGATGAGGAGATAGGTTGGTTTGACTGATCCTCTTATCAAAGTCATTCAGGAGATGATCCAAGAAACAGGAAATATCACCTTTGCCCAATACATGCAATTAGCCCTCTATCACCCTGAATATGGCTACTATACCTCCCAAAGAGTCAAAATAGGGACTAGAGGAGATTTCTTTACTTCTGTCTCTCTAGGGGCTGATTTTGGGGAACTTCTAGCAGAAAAATTATGGCAATGTTGGCAGAATTTAGACTCCCCCTCTTCTTTTACCATAGTAGAAATGGGCGCGGGTTCTGGAGAGTTGGCTATAGATCTCTTAAATTATCTAGAGCGTGTTCATAAAGACTTTTACCAAACTATAGACTATCGCTTAATAGAAATATCCGCTCAGTTAAGATTACAACAGCAGGAGTATATTCAAGCTAACCTGACTGCACCTATCCCGATTAACTGGCAGTGGTGGACAGATATTACTCCTGATTCTATAGTAGGCTGTTTTTTCAGTAATGAGTTAGTAGACGCTTTTCCCGTACATCAAGTTATCGTCAAAGAAGGGAAACTTCTGGAAGTCTATGTTACCGACAATCAAGGCGAACTTTCCGAAACTATAGGAGATATCTCTACCCCTAGATTAACAGAATATTTTGAGCTAGTAGAGATTAATATAGCCACCTATCCTGATAACTACCGCACAGAAGTCAATTTACAAGCTTTAGACTGGTTAGAAACAATCTCCACAAAGTTAAATCAAGGCTATCTAATCACTTTAGACTATGGTTATCTTGCCTCACGTTACTACCATCCTCAACGTAGTCAGGGAACCTTACAATGCTATTGGAAACAAGGTCGCCATAATAACCCTTACTTGCATATAGGTAAGCAGGATATCACCGCTTCTGTGGATTTTACCGCCTTACAACGCTTTGGAGACAAACACGGCTTAGAGTCTGTAGAATTAACACAACAAGCACTCTTTTTGATGTCATTAGGATTAGGGGATCGTCTAGCAGGTTTATCTACAGGTTCCCTTTCGCTTCCTGAGTTGTTCAAGCGTCGGGATGCACTTCATCAGTTAATTGATCCTGTTGGTTTAGGCGGTTTTCAAGTCCTTATACAGTCTAAAGGGATAACTTAATCAACGCTTTGGAGATCTATCCTAGACTAATCTTCTGTGACAATTAGCTCAAAAACGGGACAACAGCCTTCAGGAGTGACCTTAAAGTCATATAGAGGGGATTTACTATTCCAGCATCTCTGTCCGCGATAATGACGGCAATTCCTGCAACAATCAAGACCTTCAATTACTCTATTTTCACTATTATGGGTGAGTAATTCCCTCTCTTGAAGTCCCCGAATAATTAATTCTTCACCTTGCCATCTGGCCTCAACTAAACCAGTATCTGCAAAAATACTCCAACGACTATCACTAGTAATTTGACTAGGTAAAGAAATAAGAATAGAAGTACCTACATCGTTAAGCTCTCCCTCATAAACACTTACAGAAGGGGGTGCAGGTTGAATGAACTGTTCCCCAATTGGTAAATCAACTAGATGATCATTAGAGGGAACATGGAGTTGATAACGATTTTGTAATTCTTCTAAACTGGCTAAATCTCTCAAGTAAGTAGGAGAACCATGCACAAAGAGGATATGTTGAGGACGCAAGTTGTGAATTAGTTGAGTAGTATTCCTACCATCGCTATGTTCTGCCAAAAGATAAGGTTCTAAAGTTAGCCAAGAAAAAGGTTTAATCTCTTTTTCTAAAGTCTTAATTAGTAGTTTTAAATGTTCAGGCACTAAAATCAGCCAAGTTCCTGAAGTAGATGCACAATAAGACATAACAGTTGCCACATCTTCACAGAGGAGGATATAGGGTAGTGCATCACTTTGTGGCTGGTTTTCAGGTGTAAAACGGTACATTCTGGGAGAAATTCGCTCATCCCAAAATAGGGGTTGATGCCGCGCAAAATTCTGTACAGAGAGAGGAAACTGCGAGAGCATTTCTAAATATAAATCACAAGCTTGGGCCACTTCTCCCGCTACCCAAATATCTAGCTTTTTGCCTGTAAACTGATGATGCGACCTTAATAACTTTAAAACTTCTTGTCCTAACCCTAAGGGACTGACTAGGAAAAGAATATTTTGATTGGCAGAAAGTGCCCGCCCAATGCGTTCCATCAAGCTCTTTTCTTGTTGTCTTCGATGGGGATGACGATTAGTTCCGTAGGTTCCTTCAAGTATGAGTATATCTGGACTTAATCCTCTTAAAGGCTCTATGGATAGTCCTTCTACCAGTTGAAAGTTAGATAAAGAGAAGTCGCCTGTATAAAATATCTTATAAGAGCGCCTTGCTGTTTGGTAGGTCAATAAAATTGCTGCTGCACCGGGTATGTGTCCAGCAGGAAAGATTTCCACAGTCAGGTTTTCCAAAATTTGTACAGGTGAACGCCAGGGGAGTTCTTGACAAAAGTTGGTAATACTTTGATAAGACTCTTCTGGCCAGAGTAAAGTGAGGAGACGTGTGGTCACCTGACTGGTATAGATGGGAATATCTGGATAGACTTGATGAAGCTCTAATAGTCCTCTAGCGTGTTCCTTATGAGCATGACTACAAATTACTACATCTGCTGGTGGTTTATTTTGTGTAGTTAAAACTGTCAGGTCTTGCAAACCACAATCTAGGAGGACCCGATAATCATCAATTTGCAACAGTAAAGATATCCCTTCGAGTTCATGACCTGTGCCATAAGGTAGACAGGAGAGGGAAATCTCTTGATTAGGGGAGTAATTTTTCCTCTGGGAGATCATTGATAATTTACACTAGTGGGCGCTTCCGTTACCATGATAATCATCAGAATCATAGAACCCGTTTTTGGTTCCAAAGAAAAGAGAAGTCACGATAAAAAGACCCGCGATAATAACCATTATTAATTTGAGATCCATAGCAACTCCTTTGCTGTTTAATCTGATTAACATTTTACTTGCTTTGCTATTTAATGTCACATCTTTTTAACTTTCTTTAAGCTTGAGAGGATTATTTTCATTTCTTCTGCGCCACCAAGCTAAAAGGGTACTAGCTATAAAAATACTAGAATAGGCACCTGAAGCAAAGCCTATAATTAGGGATAAAGCAAAGTATTTGAGTGTTTCACCGCCAAAGAGGAAGATCGCCACAAGAGTTAATAACACTGTTAAGGTAGTATTGATCGAGCGTCCTAGGGTTTGGTTAATCGAGTCATCGACTATTTGATTTATTGATTCTTCAGGATTGTTTTTAATATTTTCCCGAATTCTGTCGTAAATAACCACTGTATCGTTAACCGAAAATCCGATAATAGTCAAAAGAGATACTAGAAATAGACTATCAATTTCTACCCCAAGTACCAAGCCTAAAACAGCAAAAACACTCACTGTAATCATGACATCATGTAAGAGGGCAATCACGGCAAAAACAGCATAATCCAATTGAAACCTGAGACTCAAATAGACTACTATGCCAAAAAAAGCCACTATTAAAGCAATAATCCCTGAGTTGAGTAATTCCTTACCTACAGTCGGTCCTACTGAGTCAATCTGAGTTTTTTGGGCATCAAATTTACCTATTTTTTCGCTTAATTGATCCTGTAGTTTTTGCCTTTGTTCAGGTTCAAGTGATTTAGAACGAATCGAAAGACCATATTGATCAATCACTTGAATACTACTATCACCTATATTTTGGGCATTTAAAATCTCGCGGACAGCTTCAACTGAGATAGGCTGCTGACAATTATTACTGATTGTACAATCTAATTCCAGTTGTAAGCGGGTACCGCCAATAAAATCCAAAGCAGGACGTAGGGGGGACTGTATTTGGACAAAGCTGATCACCATCGCTAAAATACCAGCTATGGTAACCACTATCGAAACCGTCCACCAAAAGCGTTCATGTTTAATTACACTCAAGGACATATATTTCTTCTCCTACTTAACGGAAGCTGGTAAATTGGGACAAAATAAATGTGGCTTTTGGCGTAATTGAGGGATACCAAGAACCAGCAATAAGAGAAATGTGCGACTACAAGTAATCGCCGTGAACATACTAATGATTACTCCTATACTTAAAGTTACAGCAAAACCCTTAACCAGACCTGAACCAAACCAAAACATAGCCGCACAAGCAATCAAGGTTGTGACATTGCTATCTAAAATACTCGAAAAAGCCCGATAAAAACCTCCATCCACTGAACGATAGAGAGTTTTCCCAGATCTTAATTCTTCTCGCGTTCTCTCAAAAATTAGAACATTAGCATCAACTGCCATGCCAATACTCAAAACATAACCAGCAATTCCCGGTAGAGTCATAGTTACTCCCACTAAAGAGAAAGCAGCTAAAGTCAACAAAGCATAGATAATCAGAGCAAGATCAGCCACTAAACCGGGCAACCGATAGTACACGCCAATAAAAATTAGTACTAAAAATAGTCCGGCTGAGGCTGCATAGATACTCCGTTTAACACTATCCTGTCCCAAAGTTGCCCCAATTGTGCGGTTTTCAACGACTGCGACTGGGAAAGGTAAAGAACCGCCTCGCAGTTGCACACTTAGCTCATTAGCCTCTTCTACTTTAAAATTACCAGTTATAGTAGCCTGTCCACCTGTAATGCCCGCTTGGGCAAATTTAACCTCAACGGTAGGGGCACTAATCAGCCTATTATCTAAAAAGATACCTATACTGCGTCCAGTTCCGGCTAAACTTTTGGTTAATTGGGCAAATTTTTCTCCTCCTTCTTCATCAAAGCGGATGGCCACTGACCAAAGATTACCCCCAAGAGGAGCTTCTGGTCTAGCATCTTTAAGGTTTTTTCCTGTGATGGCGGGGGGGTCAAACAGTTTAGAGATAGCTACTTGAGACTGAGAGAGTGACTCTTGTAATTGGGTAAGTTGAGCTTCATTTTCAGCAGTTTTACCCTTTTTTCTCAGCTCGGCTAATTGAGACTCTACTTCTTTTTGTACTGAATATTCTGCTCTAAACTGTCCTTCTGTGCCAACTTTTTGAGAACGAAATTCTAATAAGGCAGTACCACCTAAAATCTTTTCTGCTTCTTGAGGGTTGGTTACACCGGGCAATTGAACTAAAATTTTATTTCCACCAACAGTTTGAATGATCGGTTCAGCCACACCTAAGCCATTGATCCGATTTTCAATGACTTTTTTAACAGCCTTGAGGTCTTCATCTTTAATCTGTTGACTAGGTTCTGTCGTCTTAATTTGTAGGGTTAATTGCGCTCCACCACGCAAGTCTAATCCCAATTGTAGGGGTAAACTGACTATGGTTGTAATGGCGGCAATGACCAACAAGATGATAAATATTAAGACTAATCGTTGTTTTTGCATAGTTCCTCTGAGTTATCGCCAGAAGACAGGAAAAGATATCTCTCCCTGTCTTCTTTGTCCTTGTAAATTTCTAGAGTAGTATATTATGTACTGCTTCGACAATTTGGTGAGGTTGAATAATCGTTAATCTCTCTAAACCACCATTGTAAGGGGTGGGAATATCCTGAGAAGAGAGACGAATGACAGGGGCATCTAATTCATCAAAGAGTTGCTCATTAATTAAGGCACTCAATTCTGCGCCAATTCCACCAGTTTTCATACACTCTTCGACAATGATCACCCGATGGGTTTTACATACAGACTTAGCAATTGTTTCCATGTCAAAAGGTTTGAGGGAGAGTAAGTCAATGATTTCTGGATCATAACCTTCTTCTACCAGTGGGTTGACTGCTTGTAAACAATGATGTCTCATCCTGGAATAGGTTAAAAGGGTGACATCTTTTCCAGGACGGACAATTTCTGCTTTATCTAGAGGCAGAACATATTCTTCCTCTGGGATGTTCTCTTTCAGGTTATAGAGAAGAACGTGTTCAAAAAAAAGAACTGGGTTATCATCTCTAATAGCCGCTTTGAGGAGTCCTTTGGCATTATAGGGAGTAGAGCAGGCCACTATTTTTAAGCCTGGAACTGCGTGAAAATAGGCTTCCAAGCGCTGAGAATGTTCTGCACCTAGTTGTCTGCCTACCCCACCTGGTCCTCTGATCACTAAAGGAATTTTAAAATTTCCCCCTGAGGTATAACGTAACATCCCTGCATTATTGGCAATTTGGTTAAAGGCTAATAGGAGAAAGCCCATGTTCATTCCTTCAATAATGGGGCGTAGTCCCGTCATTGCTGCCCCAATAGCCATCCCTGTAAAACTATTTTCGGCGATAGGAGTATCTAGAACTCTTAAGTCACCGTATTTTTTGTGGAGGTCTTTGGTAACTTTGTAAGACCCTCCATAGTGTCCTACATCTTCTCCTAGTACAAATACTCGCTCATCGCGTCCCATTTCTTCGTCTGTAGCTTGACGGAGTGCGTTAAATAATAAAGTCTCTGCCATTTGATGATCTATTTGCGCTTGAAAGTTTGGTCATCCTACCATTCTATGGGTTGACGGCTTCTGTTAACCAATTTTGATCTCCTAGATATGTGTAACGATAGCGCTGTTGAGGATCTACTTTAAGTTGTAGATGGTCTACCTGTTTAGGTTCAAAAAGTCCCAGAGAGAAGTTAGGTAATGGTTTTGTCAGATCTTCTAAAAAGTTGCCCTCTTCAGTTTTTGGTGCAGAGGGAGTGGGCCAAGCAAATTGAGCGCGGGCTTTATCTGAAAGTGATAACCACATTGTTTTACGTGCTTTTTGTCTATTTAATTCTTGCTCTTGATGATTAACTATTGTTAATAAACCTAATAGACGAAATTGTTCACGGCTTTTTGTAAAGTACCAACATATTTCCGCCCAAGGCTGTCCGTCAATTTGTTCTATCTTTTGACTTCGCTGATCAGTGATAATTTGTAATTGATTTGTTCCATCCTGGAACCCCCTAAATACTACAGTCCGGTTAGCAGGGGTTCCATCTGCTCTGACTGTTGCTAGTTGGAAATAGCGAGAATGGGCTTCACTTTTATTAATCCCTAAAGCGCGCACTAGCAAAGCTCGCCAAGGAGCAACTTCTGCGGTCATTTCTAGGCTACTTGAGGTTCCATAAGTATTATTAACTGTTCAATACCTTTTTTTAGGTGACGAGTCACTGTCATCGGACTGATGCCAATTTTTTGTGCTGCCTCTTTGCGGGGAATTTCTCTTAAGAAAACATATTCTATGGCTATTTGTGTTTTCTTTTCTAATTGAC
This sequence comes from Chroococcales cyanobacterium PMM_0086, assembly GCA_949127655.1. Lineage (GTDB taxonomy): Bacteria > Cyanobacteriota > Cyanobacteriia > Cyanobacteriales > Microcystaceae > CAISPN01. The sequence goes on from CASBQB010000348.1 coordinate 9,339, forward strand.
TTAAGGCTTTTTGTAATTGAAGTCTTTCTTCTGCCTGTTTTTGTTGTGTGGTTATTTTAGGGTCTGCTAATGTTTCGGCCAGTAGAACCTGTCCATCTGCGCTTTGTCCTAGTTTACCATCTAGACTAATCATCAGACGATTAGTCTGGGCTGTCAGACATTCATACCACTCTTGTGCCGTAATTTCTAGTGCTTGAGCGATTTCTTTTTCTTTAGGTTGTCTTCCTAGAGAAACTGCCAGTTGTTTGCGCAGTTTTTTACCTTTAGTATAAAGTTCTTGCCATCTCCTAGGAATACGCATGACTGTTCCTTTATCTCTTAAATAGTGAAGAATTTCACCTCGAATGTAGGGAATAGCAAAGGAACTAAAAGCGTAGCCATGTTGAGGAGCAAATCTTTCAATTGCTCTAATTAAGCCTAGATAGCCAATTTGTTCTAGATCTTCATAAGGTTCCCCGCATTGTCCAGCATAGCGATGGGCTACTTGACGAACCAGACCTGTATTGATTTCAACTAACTGATTGCGTAGTTTCAAAGATGGATTGCGTACGTAGGCGGCAAGTAGTTCTAAACTCGAAAGACTATTAGAAAAAACACTCATCTGATAATATCCTTAAATTAACTACACTTACCCCTCTATTTTCAAAAAATCCCAGTTTAAATTCTATCGGTATAATACTGAACTCTCCCAAGTGGTTTGGGTTATCTTAGGTAAATGCACTTAAACAAGCGCTATATAGAACTTAGACGATGTTAAGATTACAGTACTTTTTAGTCAATAAGACGAATAAATTTCTTTTTCCCGACTTGCAATATTTTCCCTGAAACTTCAGAGGGGGTATTAAAAGAAAGATTAGGATCTGCTATACGCTCTCCATCTAGGCGAACTGCCCCACCTTGAATTTGTCTGCGTCCATCAGCATTACTACTACATAGTCCAGATCCACTTAGAATATTGGCAAGTTTAGCGGGAAATTCAAGCCCAGTTAAGAAATATTCAGGAACTAGATCCGTTTCTGAGATATCTCCTGAACTGACTAGATTAATAGAGGTTTCCTGTGCGCTTTTGGCCGCAGGAGTACCATGATATTGAGAGACAATCTCTAAGGCTAGTTGTTTTTGAGCTTGACGGGGATTTTCAGGAATTTGTTCAAGCGGAATATCTGTTAAAAGTTCAAAATAACTCTTAATCAACGCATCGGGTATTTTTTCTAACTTGGAGTACATAGAGAGAGGATCTTCTTGTAATCCTACATAGTTATTGAGAGATTTAGACATCTTTTGGCTGCCGTCTGTGCCGATTAAAATAGGCAAGAGTAGACCAAACTGAAGCGACTTATTGAAGTGTCTCTGTAAGTCCCTTCCTATTGCTATGTTGAATTTTTGGTCACTCCCACCTAATTCAACATCAGCATTGATCGCTACAGAATCATATCCCTGCATTAGAGGATACATAAATTCATGTAGAAATATCGGATTTTCTTGGGTATAGCGTTGGGAAAAGCCCTCTTTAGCTAACATTTGTCCGACTGTCATTGTCGAGAGTAGCTCCAGGATATCCACTAAGTTTAGTTGATTGAGCCACTGCGAGTTGTAGTGAATTTCTAAGCGTCCTGGGGTCTTAAAGTCTAAAATGGGCTGCAATTGTTCTAGATAGGTTTGAGCATTCTTTTGCACATCCTCAGGGGTAAGTTGACGACGTACTTCCGATTTTCCTGTAGGATCACCTATTTGAGCGGTAAAGTCACCAATAATTAAAACTGCAATATGTCCCGCATCTTGAAAGGCTCTGAGTTTTCGAACAATTATACTATGACCTAGGTGAATATCTGAACCAGTCGGATCAATCCCAAATTTTACTCTTAAAGGTCTGTCGCTTTGTTGAAGATATTGAACTAGATTTTCACTAGGACTAGTCGAGTCACTTTGATGGGGAAAGATTTCTGTAGTACCGCGAAAGAGCCAATCAAATGTTTGTTTCATTTTAAGTAAAGAATGTAGGGGCTACAAACCCTTTGCCAGTCTAGAGAAAACCCGCAACCTAAAGCAAGTTACGGGTCTGTTTATTTTATTGTTAATTCAATAATTAACGAGGTACACTTTTAGAACGCGCAGAAGGACCTCTGTTCATCCATCCTAATGCGCCAATTGTTCCATATCCAACAGCTAACATTAGGCTGCTGAGTCCGGTTCTGAGTCCTTGTTTGAGAGCTTCTGTTTTAGCTCTTCCTTCAGCATCTTGTTTTTGGGCTACTAAACGGGTTTGTAGTTCGTTTTTTATTGCTTCGACTTTTTCTTTGAGTTTTTTAGGATTTTTGGCTAGTTCATTTAATTGTTGTAGTTGATCTTTTTCTTGTTTTAACCTTTCTAGTTGTGGTGCTGCTAGTTTTTTACCTTGAAATTCTCCAGTTTCAATAGATCTTGAACTCTGTTGAATTGCTTTAGTTAAAAGTTGGGGATTTTGAGCTAAGGTGTTCAAATTAACTAAAAATGTTTCTATTTGACCTTGGCCTTGTTCTGAGCCTTTTTGAATTTCGCTTAAAGCAGTGCTTTGTAATTTGCCTAAGTTACTCAAATGAAGAGGAATCAGAACTATGAATAATGCCCCTAGAAGAATAGATAATATGTAAACAGGTAATCTTAAGTCAAGTCCGCTTTTTTGTCCTTTTTCACTGACACTGTCTATCCAATAGGCAATCAGTATAATGGCAATACCTACAAGTGGCACAATCCCCCTATCTACTATACTAGTTGCAAAGTTGATTTGCCATTGGGGTGGAATTGCTAATGTTAAATAATCTAGTAAGGCAGAGAGGATGAAAATCACCCCCATCAATTTTAACGCTAGTGAAACAAATGAACTATTCATAGGGGTTGTTACGGGTTAATTTTTCTGTAGTCATCACTTAAGACAGTATGTATAATATATTCTGTTAATGTCACGTAAAAACTGAGTCAATTGTACACGAAAATAAAATTTGTGAACAGAAGTTAATCTAAGAAGAGCTTTTTTGGGAAATCTTGGCCAATCAATCATTCTTGGAAAATGCGAAAATGAGTCTTTAAGTCAAAGGAAAAAGACAATGACTAGGTTTTTAGAAATTTTACCAGATTCTGCTCAATTAATTGAGCGTTGCCTTTCTGTAATCCTGGAGCAAATTACCAATAGACTAGTTGAAGTGGAGAAGTTTAGTCTTGTTTTATCAGGTGGAAATACGCCTAAACCTTTATATGAAGCCCTTTCCAAGGAAGATTTGCCCTGGGAAAGAATACATATTTTTTGGGGAGATGAACGTTATGTACTATCAGAACATCCGGACAGTAATCAGGGAATGGCTCGTTTAGCTTGGTTAGAGCACATAGATATTCCAACCGCTAATATTCATCCGATCCCAACAGGTTCAGGCGATCCATCTCTAGATGCCCAAAGGTATGCCAAGGAACTTGAAGAATGGTTCAAGACAGATTTTCCTATATTTGATCTAGTATTATTAGGCATGGGCGATGACGGGCACACAGCCTCTCTTTTTCCTGGGACAAAAGCGCTTAAAGTCATAGATAAATCTGTAACTGTAGGATTTAAGGGAAAAGAACCTAGAATTACTTTAACTTTACCCTCGATTAATCAAGCTCGGTGCGTGATATTTCTAGTAACAGGAGAAAATAAACGTTATCCCCTCTCCCAGATATTTGCTAATGAAGTAGATCTAGAGAATTACCCTGCAGGCTTAATTAAACCACAAGGAGACCTCTGGTGGTTACTAGATAAGTCGGCTGGTCGGGAGCTAAAAGACCGATAAAACCTCAAGAATATAGTATAATGAATTTTTATTCCACTATGATTGTTTGTCCAAATTGCAGTCATTCAAACCCTGAAGGGGCAGTGCAGTGTGAAGCTTGTTATGAAGCCTTACCTACCTTGATCAAATGTCCAAATTGTGGGGAATCGACTAATAGCACTAAAGTTTTTTGTGGATCTTGTGGTAGAAGTCTTGAGCCGGATTTAACGGTTGTACAAGTACAAGGAATTTTGCCTACGCAGAATAGCCCTAGTGTTCCAGTACCTACTATTCCTTCTAGCAAGCAATTGGAGGTACATAACCCAATTCTGCTACATTTACAGACTCGACTAGAAATTGAATTGACTTCTGAACTGCCCATAATCTATATAGGAAAACCCAATGATCGGGTCCCTCCCGATATTGATATGACCAGTTTTCCTGATTCAGATATTGTTTCTCGAGTTCATGCTGCTATTCATATTCAAGGAGATAAATACTATATAGAAGATATGGGAAGTGCTAATGGAACATATCTAAATCAAATCTTGCTAACGGCGAAAAGTCGTCATCTTGTGAAATCTGGTGATCGTATCTCTCTAGGAAAAGGGGATAGAGTAACTTTTATTTTTCAGGTTTTCCTAATTTAATTTTAATTATTTTGAGCAGATGCTAAATAATAACTCACCGTATCTGCTGCAGTTCCTGCATAGTTTATTTGACCTTTTTCCATCCAGATAGCTCTTTGACAGGACTTTTCAATAAACTTAAGATCATGTGAAACTAAAAGAATTGTTGCCTGTTCTTCCCAAAGCCGCTCCATTCTTTTAGTGCTTTTGTTCTTAAATCGTTCATCACCAACAGAGAGAACTTCATCTAAGATTAAGATGTCGGATTGGATATCTGTAGCTACCGCAAAACCTAAGCGCGCCATCATTCCCGAAGAAAGGGCTTTAACAGGCGCTAATGGATACTCTTGCAATTCGGCAAAATCCAAAATATCCCAGACTTTACGGGTCATTTCTTGGCGGGAGAACCCCAACATCACACCATAGAGAACAATATTGTCTTTAACTGAAAGTTCAGGGTCAAAACCTGCTCCTAATTCGATGAGAGGGGCGATTTCACCTTGGACTCGGATCTGTCCTGATGTCGGTTTCAAAATACCACAAATCACCTTAAGAAGAGTGGATTTTCCTGAACCATTAGAACCGATAATGCCAACTCTTTCCCCAGACTGTACAACAAAGTCAATCTTATTGAGGACTAACTTTCTAGAAGGTTGTCGGTATTTTCCCTCGATCATAGAGAGAATAGTTCTCTTAAGGTCATAAGAAAATTCTTCCTGTGTTCTACGCCATAAAGAAACTTGCTCTAACCTAATTACTTCTCTCATTGACGTTTGACCCTGTCCCAAAGAGGATTATCATGACTATACTTAATGATCAGGCTTGTATTTTATCATTATTTAACGGTTCTCTAGGAGAAATATCTCCAGTGACTTCCCTCTCTAATCAAGAATCAGTTATCTTAGAAATGGTTTCTTATCCCTAAGTAATGTGATCAAGCACGATATTGTGATTGTTGGCGGTGGACTAGCTGGATGTCGCGCTGCTCTAGAAATTAAACGACAAGATGCCAGTTTAGATGTTGCCCTAATCGCTAAAACTCATCCCATTCGCTCCCACTCAGTCGCAGCACAAGGTGGGATAGCTGCTAGCCTCAAAAATGTGGATACTGAAGATAGTTGGGAAGCTCATGCTTTTGATACGGTCAAAGGTTCTGATTATTTAGCGGATCAAGATGCTGTAGAATTGCTGACCAAAGAAGCCCCAGATGTAATCATTGATCTAGAACATCTAGGCGTGCTTTTTTCGCGTTTACCAGATGGCAGAATTGCCCAAAGACCTTTTGGGGGGCATTCCTACAGTCGCGCTTGTTATGCAGCCGATAAAACAGGTCACGCTATCTTACATGAATTAGTTAATAATTTACGGCATTATGGGGTACATATCTATGATGAATGGTATGTCCTGCAACTTGTTTTAGAAGAAGGTGAAGCTAAAGGAATAATTGTCTATCAAATTAGAACAGGTAAGCTAGAGGCAATCTGTGCTAAAGCAGTTCTCTTTGCTACTGGCGGTTATGGTAGAGTTTTTAATACTACCTCTAATGATTACGCCTCGACAGGTGATGGTCTAGGAATGGCTGCAGTAGCTGGTATTCCCCTAGAAGATATGGAGTTTGTTCAGTTTCACCCGACAGGTTTATATCCAGTAGGTGTGCTTGTCTCGGAAGCTGTTAGGGGGGAAGGTGCTTACCTGATTAATAGTCAGGGAGAGCGCTTTATGTCTCATTATGCCCCCTCCAGGATGGAATTAGCCCCCCGTGATATCACTTCTCGCGCTATTGGTTTGGAAATTAGAGCGGGTAGAGGAATCAATCTTGATGGCAGTGCTGGCGGGTCTTTTGTTTACCTAGATGTACGCCATTTAGGGGAAACTCAGATTAAGAGTCGTATTCCTTTTGCTTGGGAAGAAGCGCACAGACTCTTAGGAATAGATGCTGTTACTCAACCTATTCCCGTCCGTCCAACGGTACATTACTGTATGGGGGGTATTCCTGTTACAACCGATGGACAGGTTCGTCAAACTGCGGATACTTTAATTGAGCGGTTTTTTGCAGCAGGAGAATGTTCTTGTGTCTCTGTACATGGGGCTAATCGTCTTGGTAGTAACTCTCTATTAGAATGTGTAGTCTATGGTAGAAGAGTTGGCTTATCTATCGCTCAATATGTGCAAGGTAAGGACTATCCTAAAGTAGATTTAACCCATTACCTCAAACAGTCCGAAAATCGCCTTGGAGCGCTGTTACAACAGAAAGGTACTATACGAATTAATGTCTTACGCCAAGCCGTACAGGACTGTATGAGTGAATCCTGTGGGGTTTTTCGCAGTGAGTCTACCTTGGAGGCAGGATTAACTCAACTTCAACTGCTCAAAGAAAAGTATCAAGAGTTATATCTAGATGATCAAGGTACTTGTTGGAATACAGAATTAATAGAAGCTTTAGAGATGCAAAATATTTTAATTGTTGGGGAGATTATTTTAACTTCTGCCATCAAACGCCAAGAGAGTAGAGGTTCTCACTCTCGAGAAGATTACCCACTCCGAAATGATCCTGATTTTCTCAAACATACTCTGGCTTACTATAAGAATAAAAGCACCAATATTGACTATATGCCAGTAGTGATTAATCGTTTTACCCCACAAGAAAGAAAGTATTGACTTATTATACTAAAATATGCTCATTAACTACCCTTAAAACATCTTCAGAATGAATCGGTTTACTCAAGAAATTATTAAAACCAGCTATTTTGCCCTTGAGACGATCTAATATTTTTGTATTTTGCGTCAGCATGATGATTGGAGTTTTCCGAAAAGAAGATAATTTGCGAAGACCTGCACATAACTCATAGCCGTTGATTGATGGCATAATTAAGTCTACAAAGATCAGATCTGGTTTACATTGAAGAAATGTGGCAAAAGCCTGTAACTCGTCATTGACGGATATGAAGTCATGTCCAGCTTGTTTAAAGATTATCTCTAGAGTCTGACAGACCATCGGACTATCATCAACACAACCGATGACCAGTTTTCTGGTAGATTTCTTTAGGTTTGGGCTAGATTCAGTTAAATATTGTTCAGGTGGTGATATATCGGGCAGTTCTTGTAGTTCAATAAATCCTAGTTGAATATAGATTAGTAAAGCTTTAGTTAGTGAAATTAGATTGCGATTTAGCTTAACTGCCAGTTCTCTTAAACTATAGTTGTTAGTGATACATTCCACCATAGTTTTATAGGTTTCTGGTGACATTCTTAATTTGAGTTCCTCAGACTTCTTTAGTACTGCTGTCATGTTAGGCGAACAGTCACCCAGCTTAGCTGACTGCCACTCTTGCCACAGTTTCCAGACTCCAGCGATCACTTGATTTGTATCAATGAATACAGCAGGATTAAAGGCGGTTTTTTGGGTTTTGATGCTGTATTTGATGCGCCCGCTTTGGGAAAGATCGAAAAGAATTTCACTTACCACCGAACGAATAATCAGTACTAATTGTTCTCTGGTGATCTGTTCTTCTCTGACCCAAAAATCTAAGAGGAGGTATTCCCAGGGTAAAGCTAAGTCATCAATTGGTTTTATTTTAAATAAAACGCTAGATAGCGACTTGTTGTCTAGATCGATAGTAGGACAATACTGATTAACTAGCCTTTTCCAGCGCCGGACTTGATGAATTCCTCCTGTAGCATAGATGATCCTCCCTAAATATAGATAAAAAGTATATTCTACTCCTCTTAAATCTTGAACCTGTATTTGCCCAGTAAAGTAATTTTGTTTAAACTGATTGAAGAGATTAGCTTGTTGCCTTGCTGTAAAGTCTTGAATCAAAACTTTTTCTTTAGTGTAAGTCATAGTTAGTTCGTTTATCCTAATCTAAAAGTTCGATTGATAAAAAGCAATGCTTTTTCTATATTTCGAGCATTCTATAAATATTATTATAAAGTATTGTAAAGTTATTTGTGCAGAATGTAACCAAGAGAAGTCTTTGCTGATTTGTATAGAAAAACACTACTGATTAGTTATTTAGAGGGTAGAATAAGAAAAAGTCTTAGATTACAGGCTCACCATGGCAAGCAATGAGCGTAAAAAACAAATTCTAGATCACTTATCTCTTAGTTTAGATAAAGTAAAATCTGTATCATCTCCTGCCGTACAACCTCAGCCCACTCTAAAAGTTACTCTTGTTAATACAGACAATAATCGCAGCAAACGTATTTTAGAGCATCTCAATCTGACTACGGGTGAGACGGTCATTTTCTCATCAAAGGCAGCCGAAGAGGAACGCAAAAGGCAGATTTATGACCACCTTCGCAAAAGTAGGCTGGATTAACTTTTAACCTAACCACTACTTCTCCTCTTGTAAGCAGGAGAAAATAGGATAGCGTGATTTACTTTTTTTGTCTTTGAAACTAACCTTTTTGTGATAAAGTCTGCCAACCTCGCTTCTGAAAAATACTTGTTGCTCGTTCCAGGTTACGCGTAGCAAGAAAACTTGTTGGTTGCCAATATGTACGGAGATTTTTAGAGTTGGGATCTAATAAAACAGGTTTATTGAAGTTCTTGCTTATTCTTAAGACTTTGTAGCCCATACTTTCAAAATAAGTAGTTACTGGGGTAGGGTATTCTTGATGTTCTTCAAAAATACAATCGCGTATTTTCCCTTCCTGGAGTAATTTTTTTGCCCCCTCAATTACTTTAAGTTCATGTCCTTCTACATCAATTTTTAAAACTCCTATTTCTTTTCCCAACAACACATCATCTAAAGTACAGGATTCTACTGTTAAAACCTTTAGCTTTTCTTGATTTGTTTCTTGAACATTCTCATTAGTAGTGATAAAGGCAAGACCTCGATTATGCTCAAAGTCTTGAGGAATGTTTATTTTAACAGTATCTACTTGATCAGAAACGGCAAGATTTTTAATTATTAGGTTGGTATTGTGTAATTGCTTTTGCCATTTTTCAACATTATATTTTAATTCTTCAAATATTTCTGGATGAGCTTCAAAAGACCAAACACATCCACCAGAAACAGCACTAACACGCTTGGCTAAAACTGCAGTCATCGAACCAATATTAGCACCAACATCAACTACTAATTCTCCTGGTTCAGTTAACCGCCAAAGTGCTTCGGTCACTGGTAGATCAATAACTCCAAGTGTTGAAATAACTAGTCCGATTTCTTCTAGTGGTCGAACTCTGATACTCATCCCCCAAGGCAGCATTTTTTCAACAAATTCACCTGTTTCTTGTTTTTTAAAAGGCAGTAGTCGATTTAAAGCAACTTTAGGTTGGTAAAAATATTCTGACTTTAAAATTCCTAATAAGTTCATAGTATTATTTATTTAACTAACTGTGGTTAATAACTAATTATTTTTTCCTACATAAGGAACATGATCACTCAAAGTACTTCCACGAAAGCTTAAACTTTACTCTTCAGTTACATATTTTCCATCCTAATAGGTTTTTTAGCGACTACATAAATATTGAGGCCTAAATCAAAAGGTACGATGTAACTCATTAAACTAGCGCTCTGCGTTGTTAATTTTCTGATCTGATTATCAATCCATTTCTTAATTTTTACATTCATTGTATATGGATGACTTAAATCCCAGATTTCAGCTTTCGTATAACCTAATTCAACTACCTCAAACCCTACAGATTCAAGAACATTTTTGAGCGACTTATGACCAAAATGATTGATATGTACATAACAGTTTGCTACACCTACACTTGATAATTTTAAAGACTGTAGAAGATTTTGTTTATTGATCTGGGCTGAACCATTTGGCACTTTTATATAGACAATTCCTCCTGGTTTTAATAAGCCTAGTATTTTTGAGATAACATCTTTGGGTTTTGGCAAATGCTCTAAAACATCAATTATTGTAATTATATCGAAGGATTCTGGCGAGAATTGAACTTGATCAAAAGATCCTATACGGATATCTAATCCTTTACTTCTACCATAGTCTGCTGCTTCCTTACTTATTTCACACCCCACTGCAGAATAAGTTTCAGACATCGATGCTAGCAAAGTACCACACCAAGTGCCAATGTCAAGTAAACTACCCTGTTGACAATATTCCTGCAATTGTTGCTTAATATCCTGATAAATATCCTTTTTACCATGATAATTAAATTCATAGTCATAATCACATTTAATTCGACTATAAAGTTTTTCAAAAAAAATAGAATCTTTTGGTAGTTTGTCGGTATAGATAAAGTCACAACTTTGACACTGTCTTAGATAAATAGGGTCTTTTTCATACATAGAGAAAAACTTCTTTTCTTCTTCATTATGGCTATTAAAAGTACTTTTTTCGCTTCTAATAACTTCACACCTTTCTGCCCCACAAAGTGGACAAGCGGTAATATAATTGTAGAGGGTTTCATCAACTATCATTATTTTTCTCCACCTAATTACAGGTCAGTTTCTTACAACTACACAGAACATTATCACTGAAAGCACGACCGCGAAAGCCTAAATTGTTTGGCCAGTGCCAAGGAGTAAAAGGTAGACGACCAAAATCACTGTAATCTATTTCTATGTTTATTAGACCACATTCTGTAAAAATTCTGACTAAATCCACCTCTAGTAAAGCTGTGATATGTGCTGGATAAAGACCAGGTGCTTCCTGAAAGGCATTAAACTGATTCTTGAAAATTAAAGTCAACTTACTCAACATACTCAATTGATTGGGTGTAGTAACGATTACTAAGCCGCCTGGTTTAACTAACCTTACCAGTTCTCGCACAAAAGATCTGGGATTTTCTAAATGTTCAATAATTTCAACTGCGCAGACGACCTCAGCAAAGTCATCTGGTAAAGGTGCCTTACCAATATCCAAGTCAAAGGGTATAAACTCTGTTTCAACTGGTAGATCATCATAGCGCACAACATCTACACCAATATAGCGATTGATGCGATTACTCACGAACGGCTCTAGTCTACCACAACCACAACCTATATCTAATACTATGCCACCTCCAGGATGTCTTTGGGCTAACACCCTAGCGACCATTTGGTAAATGGGATCACTACTACCGCCGCGACTTTCTCGTGCTCTACTTTCTACATCCGATGCAATCATACTATAGCCTCCTTTTTAACGACATGAGATAGAAGATGATAAAGTTGAGTCATTTGCTTTTGAGGGTTACAAAGATAATCAGCTCTTGCTCTGCCTCCTGATGCTAAAGAAGCTCTTTCCTTGGGATTTGTAATTAGTCTTCCCAAAACCGCACTCAAAGCATCAAGATCATTAGCTCGAACCAACCTTGCACAGGAATCATCGGCAATTTCTGTCGCTGCGCCTATAGCTGTTGTAACCATTGGTAAACCTGCATAAAGAGCTTCTATAAAGGCAATACCGAACGGTTCGGGTCCAGTATTCGGTTGACAGTGAATGTCAGCAGCTGCCAACAAACGAGGTACGTCATTTCTTTGCCCTAAGAATAGCACACGTTCGGCAATTTTGAGTTCCTGAACTTGCATTTTTAATTCTTCTAAATATAGCTCCTCTTGAGGGCGTTGTACCCCTCCAGCTATCCAACAGACCCAACCAGGCATCTCTCTTAACTGTCCCAAGGCTGAGATTAAAAAACTTTGCCCTTTCCAGCGTTCCAAACGAGAAGCCTGTATGATAACTACTGCCTCATCGGGGGTATTGAGTTCTGCTCTGGTCGCCTGAGAAAGATCAGTATTATTACCAATATTTCTGTCAGCTATAGGTAAATAAAGAGTATGAATCTCAGTTTTTGGGTACAGTTTAGGTACAGCAGCTTGAGTATAACGACTATTAGCAATTACCAAATCTGGCTGAACCAATTTGGCTAAACGCTCTAAAGGTTGTTGCCCACTGGGTGTATCGTGACACCAAAAGACTAGGGGTATCTTATTAGCTCTAACAACAGGTCCAAAAATGGCTTGTGGCCAGCAAGCATGACAGATTACCACATCTATTTGTTCTTGTCTTAAGAGTTGTTGGAGTTGTTTCCTAGCTCTTAAGACCGTCCAAGGACGACTTATTCTCACATTACCTAGTTGACGAACACTTGCGCCTCTACTTCTTAGTTCATTGGTCAATCTCCCCTCAAAGCACAAGGCAAAATTATGTTGCATCTGTGGATGTCTACTTTGCTCTGTTGTTAATGTCACCAGCAGCGTTTCGATACCACCAAAGAGATTTCCAGCATAGACGTGTAAAATTTTCATAATTAATAGATCTTGTCAGGATCAACCCCCAATTCTCTTAACTTTTCAGCCAACCTTTGACGTGAGATACGCTCTTCCTGGAGATCTACTTCAGCTTGTTCTGCTCGTTGACGTTCTTGTTCTGCTCGTTGACGCTCTTGTTCTGCTCGTTGACGCTCCTGTTCTGCTCGTTGACGCTCCTGTTCTAATAACTCACTTCCCCAGAATAATAAATTACCCGACTCATCCCACCAGCGCAGCCAATAAGTAGTTGTTTCTGCTTTTTTACCCTGCCATACTCCTAGAAACAGTCCTAGTTCCTCTATCGGGTAAAGATTATTTTCCTTGGATAATTGTTGTATATATTTTCCCGACTCTAGACGATAAATGTCTAAGTCTCCTGTTTTGGGATGAAAAATTCCATATAAAGGCACTTGTAAAATGCGTTCGTAAAAATACCATTTTCCATAAGGATAATGAGGGTTGATGGAATATTCCCCCCCTTCAGTTTCCGAGATAAACTCTATGACTAAAGAAGGTGCATCCCCTTCTTGATATGGCGTGTAGCTGCGCCGAATATCTCCTTTCGGTATTGGTTGTACCGATCGTACATACAGCCAGTCAGGAGCTTTTACGACCGTTTGATCGCCCAGGCGAGCGCAAATGCCAAAATTTGAGGCAATCAACATTGATTCCTGAATTAACCCTGCCAATTCTAAAGATTCTCGCAAAGCAGCAGCTAGTAGTGGTTGAAGGTTATTTTCCACAGGTTCATCAGGTAATCTATAGTCATCAGGCAGTTTTTCCCAGATAACAGTCTGCTTTGAGTGAGCGAGTTGTGAGGTTTTCATCTTTAATTCAGTTGGTTAGCAGATTCGATATTACACAAAACCACTATATTGTATTGAGACTTTTTGTTAGAATTTTACCAGATTGGCTTGAATGAGCACTCAAAACTTTCTCATAGAATTCAAAGCTTCCTTCAGCCATAGCTATATGATTAAAATATTCAGCCCTTTTGCGACTTGCATTTACTAGTCTTGGGCGCAGGGTAGGTTCATTTAGTAGACGTTTTGCGGCCTGAGCTAAAGCTAGAGGAGAGTTAATCGGTACTGTTATTCCTTCCTGTTCATGGCGACTAACCCAAGGTACACCACTAGATGAAATATTGGCATTAATCACCGGACAACCACTGGCCATTGCTTCGACTTGAACTAAGCCAAATCCTTCACTTCGGACATTGGAAGGAAACCAAAGACTTGTTGCTGCATGATAGGCCCCTACAAGCTCATCTTCACTCACACGACCTAACCAGACAATGCGTTTGTCCACTTTTAAGCTTAATGCTAAATTTTTAAGTTCCTGTTCTAGAGGGCCTGCCCCAATTATGATTAAGGTTCCTGACACATGAGATAAAGCTTCTATTGCTATGTGCAACGCTTTGTAGTATACTAATCTTCCAACTGCCAGCCAAATGGTTTCCCCATATTTCTCCTTGAGGTTTTTACTGAAAGCAATCGCTTTTTGGCTAGGTTTAGTGTATTTGGAACTGTCTAAACCGAGTCGTAGATAACTCAATTTATCTTGATAAAACCCTAAAAATTTTGAACCTTCAATATATTCAGAACTAGTTGTTAAAATCTGTGAACTTCTGCTATAAACAAAGTGTTCAAATGGGCGCAACCCATACTTCAAAAATTTTTGCTTAATTACATCGCTATGGTGCGTAATTACTAATGGTATATATCTACCTAAAAGAGTCAAGGACAAAAGCATTGTTGGATTAGGAGTATGCAGATGGAGTATGGTGTTTGGTTGTTGAATCACTTGAGATATTTTTCTAGAAAGCTTTGGGCAAAAATCAAATCTAGCAAGTGATAATAGCCGTCCTACTCGTGTAATATTGACAGCCCCGTCAACTTCATGTACTGTTTTGGTTCTAGCAGCTAAGCGTCCTTGTTGATCAAAGCCATTCACACAAATGACATGAACTTCCGCCCCTAGGGTAGACTGAGCTTGAGCCAAAGTTTGCACGTGGGTTTCTATGCCACCACTGTCTGGTGGATAATATTTAGACAGATGGACAATTCGATAGTTTGATTTTTTCTTCATGGATTCAACATTACAAGTAAAAATGTTTGCTAGTCAATGATTATTGACCCATTCTAGCCTAGCTTTTTCAATCACACAACTTTTTTTTTGTTAATTACGGAAATAATTTTTAATATTTTTTTACTCAGTCTAGGTAATTGTCTTGTATAATACAGTTGCCTAGACTAAAATCAGACAAATTTCTTATTTATTACGTACTAATAATAACCACCTGACTTGCGATGATGCACTGCAGTAACTCCCTCCTGAAGAACTTTACCCGTTTTAGCAGTTGCATAGACGACCCAGTGATCTCCACATTCCATGCGGTCTGCCACCTGACACTCTATATAGGCTAAAGCTTCTCTTAGTACAGGAAGTCCTTGTTCAGTTATGTCGGTTTGTACCCCACTAAGGCGAGATTCTCCTGGTGCAAAAGGTTTCAAGAAATGTTTCATTAAGCCCAGATGCCCACCTTCAGGCAGGATATTTAAGACAAAATAGCTACCTGTGTGCATCATTGATTCTATAGCACGTTCTTTAGCCACAGCAATAGTTAGTCCAGGTGGGTTAAAAGTGGCTTGAGAGACCCAAGAAGCTAACATCGCACCATTGATCTCTCCCTGTTGACAAGTCACTACACAGAGTGATCCGACTATACGTCCTAATGCTTGTTCAGTTCTTGCTGTTTGAGACTCATTGAGAGAAGCTTTCGGTTTACGAGTCCTTTGCATTTTTTTGAGAGATTGTGCAAAGTCTGTACCTGCTTCCTCGCAGCTTTTTAAGATAGCTTCATCGGGTTTAAA
>CASBQB010000349.1 GCA_949127655.1 Chroococcales cyanobacterium PMM_0086
TGACCACCACTTTTAATCGCTATGGGGCTATTATTGCCGGATTGCGCATAGAATAGGTTTTGTGCATCTTTAACTAAGAAGGTGTTGCCATTGGTTTCTATAGCAGTGTTGGAAGTACCGATAGTCCCATTAGCATTCAAGTCTAGTCCAAAGTTAATTTCCAAAGTGGTGGCTTCTGGAGAATTGAGAGACCATGAACCTTCTGCTGATACTTTGTTCCAGTTCTCGTCCATGCGCCAAAGATGAAGGAAGTTACCTGTAGTGTTTTTCCAAAGGACTTGATTTTCAGTACCTACTCTTTCTGCTGCTAGGGTTTGCCATTCTGGATAGATACCTTCGGAAATTTGACCACCACTTTTAATCGCTATGGGGCTATTATTGCCGGATTGCGCATAGAATAGGTTTTGTGCATCTTTAACTAAGAAGGTGTTGCCATTTGTTTCTATTGTGACATTGGCAAGATCAATCGTTAAGCTATACGAACCTTGACTCCCAGCAGCCCCACCTATACCAGTTATAGCATTGTAGTTGCGAGCTTGATTGCTTGATCCATTTACCCCAATATAATAGCTTTGACCTGCCGTAACATTTGCTTCAATCAAACTACTAGCGGTGTTTGTATTTTGATCATCATTAAAAGCAATTTCATTGCCCAAAGCATCGAAAAAGCGCAAGAATGTATCTGAACTAAATTCTTGAGAGGTCAAAGTCCGAATTTGTACTTTGCCGCTTACGGTTGGATTAAAACGATAGATATCAAGATCATCAGCACCAATTACAAAACCGTTATCTTGTCCTACATCACCAGAGATGAAATCACCTACAGTAATAGTTTTTACAGTACCATTATTAGTTCCATTATCTGATAGGGCTACAAATTGGCTACTAAGTAATAACTTAGTATTGAGTGTGTAAGTTCCTGTATCTCCTCCTGAACCGCTACCGAGTAAGAAGGGGTCAAAGTTGTTATTTCCTAAACCAGAAATTGACACAAAATAGTCTGTATTGGCAGCAATTTGGAATTGTAAAAGGGTATTACCTTGTGCATCAGGGGTATCATCTGAAGATAGAACCTTACCGTCTTTATCGAAAATCCGGGCAATTAACTTAACTGGATCACTAGCTACAGAAAGGGCTTCTATTTCCAGAATGCCAGCATCATCAGACTTGATTTTGAAAAAGTCTACATCTCGATCTCCTACTTCTGTATTGACTATACTGCCATCAGAGTTTTTCACTCCATCTTTGCCAATAAATCCGGTCTGACCTGTTACTGGAAGTAAAACATTACCCCTTGCTTGAGTGATACTGCCATTACGGTCATTATTGACAAATTGCAGGGTTAAGTCGTAAGGAGAATCTTCTCCCCCTTGTGGACGACTATCAAACTCATTAGGACTGTAGGTAGTATTGGTATTTTTAGAAAGCCCAATATAATAAACTTCTCCCCGTTTGACTTTTGCTGAGAGGAAGCTATCGGTACTATGTCCGCTGAAAGTCGTTCCTTGGAAAACTAAGCCAGGTTGCTCTGCCTTTGTACTTTCCTGACTTTCCAGTAGAACATCATTAGAAAATAGCCCATCATCATTAAAAAAGACCTGTTTCCCATCTTGATCAAAGACACGTAGGTAAGTGTTAGCAAAGTTATTATTGTAAGGAGTATCAACATCAATTAATAGTTCCCCATTATCTGGTGCAACTACCTTAAAAAAGTCCACATCCGATAACTTGACGGTGACACTGTTGTTATTGTCTGTTCCTAACACCTCTTTTGCTGTATAAGGTGCATTATATGTACCAAAATTAACATTAGTTGCCCCACTAATTAAGCCTGTTGGATCATCATTGGTCAGACCAAAGGAGATCGAGTAATTCCCTGTAGCGCCCGTTGTTCCACTATTAGCCTTATCCGGTTGATAATGGCGGTTTCCGACACCACTAACCCCTACGAAATAATCGCCTGGACTTAAGGTTTTAACTAGCTTAGAGAAGCCACTTTCTCCACCGTTGTCGTCAAAGTCAATTTCTCTTTGCTGAGTATCAAAAAGGCGTAGGAGGGTGTCTACAGCTTGTAAATTAGGGGGAGTCTCACTTAAAGCACCAACATTATTCAAACTCTCACTCAGTGGCACAAATTCAGAAGAATTATTGGAGGGTTTCAGTTCAATGGTGATTACTCCAGGCGAAGTCACGGTAAACTTATAGAGATCAACATCATTGTTGCCCAGATCAGTGTCAATACCATCAATTCCCAGAGAACCATTTAAGACTAGTGGAGTTGTCCCATTTAATAATGTACCGACAATTGCCCCGTTAAAGGTACCGTTAGCATCAGCCAAAGCACCCAGGGGGGTAAATTCCGAACTAAAGGTTTCAAGATACTCTTGAACTCCTTGAATTGCTTTGTAAACGTTGACACGACGGTAGTCTTTGCCAGTATTGATAACGTTGTCATTCTCATCATCCCCATCATTTATCTTATCAGCCGTATCATGGATAATTTGGGTGATTATAGTAGGGTTTAATAACTTGCCACCGAATTTAAGTGCTGCTTCCTGCATGAGTGCGACAACCCCGGCAATGTGCGGTGAGGCCATACTGGTTCCAGGATAGTAGTCATATTTATTTTCTGGTATAGTACTAAGAACCATTGCGCCAGGAGCAAAGATCGTGTCATCATATGTTCCTGTAGTATCTAAACGTTGACTAAAAACGGTAATACGGTCTGCCCCTGCTTGTTGTTGTGCCTGTTGTGGAGGTACATACCATCCACGATTTAGATTATCCTGCCATACTGCACCAACGTTTAAGGTACTAAAAATAGCTGGTGAACTAACCCCTTCTTTTTGTATCTTAAAATAATCGTTTCCTGCTGCAGAAACAACACTAATTCCAGCTTGTTCCAAAGCTTTAATCGGGTTCTCCAACACATTATACTTAAAGGCCTCAGATGGATTTTTAAAGTAAGTTCCATGATTTCCAAACGACATATTTACAGCAACAATGTTGTATTTTTGTCTATTGTTTAAAATCCAATTAAAAATCGTGGTAATAGTATTACTAGAGGCGTTGACATTTTGGTCTAACAAATTAATCCCAATTAACCCAACTCCAGGTGCAACCCCAATTTTAGGATTACTCGAACCTACTGTCCCAGCTACATGAGTTCCATGCCCATCTTGATCATATGTCAGATTGAGATTTGTCGTTTCTTTAAAACTATTGTTGCTGACATCCACAAAGACTTTAAAGTTATTCTTTAAATCTGTATGAGATGCCCACAACCCTGTGTCAATAACAACAACACTGACCCCACTACCATCAATATCTTTATAGAGAGGATCACTGCGTAAACGGTCGATATCAATTAAATCAAAGGCAGGATTACCTGTAGAAGGAACTGTAGTCGAGTTGGTCGATTCTACAATGAAGGTTTTCTCAGAAGTATTGTTGTTCTCATTAGCCTCTGATAAGGTTTTCTCATAATCTACTTCTAAAACCAGCTTATGGGTTCCCGCGGTAAGTTTGCCCAGATTAATATCTGTAATGGTTGCAGAAGCATTAGAACTGAGGGGATCATTTTGTGTCCAGCTGTTAACAACCTTTCCATCTAGTAAAAGGCGAGTCTTATAAGAAGCGTTAGTTACACCAGGTCCTAAGTTGAGATAGTTCCAATCTACATATAGGGTGTCATCTGTAGTGAATTTGGTCGCGTCTGTATTAGTCCCAGTTGTGGTAGAAATAACCAGCTCATTACTCCAACCATTGGGTTTAGAGGGGGTTAAATCTGGCTTATTGGCAACAGAAGCAACTGTAAAGGTTCTTTCATCAGTGTTGTTATTTTCGTTGCTTTCTGCTTCTTGGTTTTGATAGTCAACTTGTAGTTTTAGGGTATGCTCTCCTGCAGTGAGGGAATTTATTTGAAAATCATCTATTGAGATGTAAGAATTGGTTTTGAGAGGATTGTTCTGATCCCACGTTTTAAGCTCTTCTCCATCTAAGAGTAAACTAGTTTTAAAAGCTTTAGTAGTGTCTCCTGTCCCTTTGTTAATATAAGCCCAATCAATATATAGGGTATCTTGAGTGGTAATCTGATTAGCGTTAGTGCGGTTTCCTTTGGTTGTCGAGATAATTAACTCGTCATTCCAACCAGTCGGTTTAAAGGGGGTTAAGTCTGATTGTGCAGCACTAACAACGTTGATTACTTTCTCAACGACGTTATTACTTTCGTTGGTTTCTGGTTCTTGGTTGAGATAATCTACTTCTAGCTTGATGGTGTGACTTCCGACAGTCAGAGGATTGATTTCTATATCACTAACCTGGCTATAGTACTTAGAGGGTAGAGGGTCGGTAAGAACATCTGTATATATAACCTTACCATCAATCGATAAACGAGTACTGTGTGGATTTTTGGTATCTCCTTCACCAGAGTTAATATAAGCCCAGTCGATATAGAGTTTATCACTGCTGGTAATCTGGCTAGCATTGGTATTTGTATCGGTAGTGGTAGAAACGACTATTTCGTCATCCCAGTTGCTAGGTTTATAGGGAGTTAAGTCTGAAGAAGCTTGAAGAGTATCATCATTCTTAATGGTTCCTGTAACTGCTGCTGCTGTACTAGCAGTATATCCTGTGCCAGAATTGAGAGTCAGAATAACAGTCTGATCATCTTCAAAGAGAGTATCTGCAGTTGGGTTGATGGTAACGGTAGCAGTAGAAGAATCAGCCGCAAAGGTAATCGTTCCTGCAGTTGCCGTAAAACTGGCTGCACCTGTTTGGGTATAGTCGTTGTTGAGGGTAGCTGTCCCACCAATGGTATAGTTGACTGTTAAAGCATTGGTGGTACTTCCTGTTCTAGTGAAGGTATAAGTCAGATTATCAGTACCGTCTTCATTCACACTGCTAGGACTGACTGCTAGACTAATAGTTGATTGCTGTCCACCAGAGGAAGCGAGACTAAATTGGATACTGTAATTGCCCGTTTCTTCTCCCTCTGTGCCACTTCCTGCTACATTTGGATTGTAGTTTTCGTTGCCATAACCGCTAACTCCTGCGTAGTAAACACCTGGAGTTAATGGAAGTTCTAGCAGAGAGAAAGTGTCTTTTCCACCGTCATCATCATAATCTAATTCATTACCCGATGAATTGAACAGTCGCAAGAATGTGTCAAAATCTTGGGGATTATTGGGATCTGAGTCAAGTTTAATAGTTACAGTTCCTGCTACAGCAACTTCAAAACGGAAAAGATCTACATCTTTCTTCCCAACCTGATTGGTATTGCCATCTTTTCCAATAGAACCAGTTATCAACCCAACAGGAGAACCAGTTAAAGTCGGTACAACAGTAGCTGTGGTAATTGTTCCGTCAATATCTCCACTTCCCCCATTATTTTGATCATCGTTTTTAATGGTTCCTGTAATTGCACTTGTTGTGCCAAGAGTATAACCTGTGCCAGAATTGAGGGTTAGAATAACAGTTTCATCAGGTTCTGTAGTTGTATCTGTTATGGGGTTGATGGTAACGGTGGCAGTAGCAGAACCAGCCGCAAAGGTTATTGTACCACTGCTGCCGTTAAAGCTGGCTGCACCTGTTTGAGTGTAGTCACTATTGAA
>CASBQB010000350.1 GCA_949127655.1 Chroococcales cyanobacterium PMM_0086
AGAAGTTTAAAGAGATGCTCCCTTAATAATTCTAATCTGCTTCTTTCTTGAGGTAAATCATTTAAAGCCAATTCTGCAGCCAGACCAAAAGCAGCAATTAAAGCAACAGCTTGTGTCCCAGAACGTAAACCCCGTTCTTGACCGCCTCCTTCTAAGTAAGGAGAGAGAGAAACACCCTCTTTGAGATAAACAGCGCCGACTCCTTGTGGTCCATATAGCTTATGACTAGAAAGAGAGAGAAGATCAATAGGTATCTCCTGGACATCTAGAGCTAAACGGCCTGCTACTTGTACCGCGTCAGTATGAAAAAGAATATCGTGCTGATCAGCTATTTTAGCTAATTGGGCGATGGGTTGGATGGTTCCGACTTCACTCTGACCATAGATAATAGAGATTAAAACAGTATTTGGTCTGATCGCTGTAAGTAAATCTTCAACCTTGACCCGTCCTTGCGAGTCAACCGCTAGATAAGTTACCTCCCAACCCTTTTCCGTGATTAAACGTTGAGCAGGCCCAGAAATAGCCGAATGTTCTACACTAGAAATAATCAGATGCTGAGGAGTTGAATATTGCCTAGCTATGCCCCAAAGAACTAAATTATTACTTTCAGTTCCCCCAGAAGTAAAAATAATGGAATCTGGGTTAGGAGCATTAATTAAACGGGCTATTTGAAAACGCGCCTTTTCTAGAATCAGAGCAGCACCTTCCCCCCAACTATGTAAACTAGAAGGGTTACCGCATTTCCCGCTTAAGACTTTCGCTAGATAAGACACCACCTCAGGACGGGGTGGTGTTGTTGCACTATAATCCAAATAAATTTGCATAGAGTCAGAACTAGAAAAGAGCAAATCTAGCTACCTGGTTTACACACATTATAAGCGGCATGGGAGATAACAGCTTCAGGCACTAAATAATTGCCATAGTCCCTACAAAGCAGACGATAATTGCGAGTTACAGGAATACTGACAATAAAGCGGTCATGTCTGAGTCGCTTACCATGAAATTCTCTATAGTTCCTCTGACAGGCTAAACCTTGGATAATCTGACGTGCTTTGAGAACTACATTTTTGGGAAGTTCTCTCAAATTGATCGGATCGCTAGCAAAAGAGGCTTCCCACGCATAACGTTGTTGTTTTCTTGAATCTACGCTAACTTGGGACTGCATTGAACTTGTGCAGGAATACTGATCTTCGTGATCTCTACAGCCAAAGCGTTTTTCCTCTTTTGACACAGTTTCATTTCTACAAATATCCATTGGCTTTTAATGAGGCTTGGGCACTTTGAGCAAAAAAGACCCAAGGCTCTCTCCTAAGTAAGTTATCTTCTATACACTCACTTTAGATCTTTTTGGCGGTCAATTGAAGAGATTAATGTTAACTTTGTCAATTCGAGAAGATGATTGAGCGATTACAATAGAAGAAACCTTGTTTTATTGGAAATTTTATGTCAGGTGCATCTAGTAAAGATGAGATCGTCGATCACATCATACAAATAATTCAAACTCATTCTGACCCACAGCCATTACTAAGGGAAATCGCGCAGGCTGTCGGAGAATATTTGGCATCTGATGGTTGTTTTATTATTTCTGGTATGGCTAATCGAACTACCAGCCATGTGTCCTACTGGAATAGATCATATGAGCCACAAATGTTGCCGGAAAGTCTCAAAACTTTTTTGATTGATTTAGATATAAAAAATCAAGCTCAAGACAACTGGCTCATAATCATTCATAATCTACAAGACTTACCCCTCAATCCTTTCCCGTCTTGGAAATCTTTATTAATCAGTCGCCTCATCTTCAGAGGTAATGTCAATGGCTTTATTTTACTAGGTTATAGGGACTATCATAAGTGGAAAAAACAAGAACTCAATCAACTTAATCAACTGCGAGATATTCTCTCAATTGCCTGTTTTGTCACACAGCCTCAGCAAGTCTCTTCCGTCTTGATGCAGTCCTTACTAAGAAAATGGTATAAAGAAACACAAGAGCAAATTACCAGTGAAAAGAACCTGGTAGATTTACAGGAACAAATGATCACAATGCTCAGTGATCGGATTAGAAATCCTCTAGCGGCAATTAAAATGGCTGCTCAACTCCTAGAACATTCCGATAAGCCTGAAGAAAAATACTGGACCGCTTTGAAACAGGCATACTCACAGATAGAACAATTGGTCAAAAGTATCAGTACACTCAGAAATATTCAAACACAAGAGTTGACCATTCACTTAGAATTGATTAATTTAGAGACATTTCTGTACGATATAGTCAAGAAATGTCAACTGCTTTGGCAAAGCGATATAAGGAAACGACTAAAACTTTTACTAGAAATAGAACCAACCTGTAACCCGATCCTTTTATATACTGACTCTCAACACCTAAAAGTAATTTTTTTTGAACTCCTGACTAATGCAAGTAATTTCTCCACTCCCCAAAGCACAGTTTATCTAAGAGCGAGTAAAGACAACAATCAAATTAAAATTGAAATAACTAATCAAGGGTTAGAGATTTCCGCAGAAGATATGGACTATATTTTTGAGCCTTTTCGGCGGGGAACTGAAGCGATCAAAAAATTTATTCCCGGTGTCGGGATTGGTTTAACGCTAGTTAAAGGATTAGTGGATTGTCTTGGTGGTAGGATTGAGGTCAATAGTCATCCTCTCAACTCAGATGAGCTTTATTTAACTTCCTTTATTCTTAGTTTTCCGCAATGACACTGACAGAGAGTCTGCTTTCTAGGCCTACCCTAAACTGGCAAAATAAAACTAAGAGACCGTGGCTACGTCATCTAGAAATATTTGGTGTCTTCTTTCGCTTTAGTTTCCTTTTGTCTTGGGATTTTTTGAGCAGAAATAACACTTCTTTTTCTCGAAAACGGCGCGCTAAATGGCTAACCTTTCAACTAATTACTTTAGGTCCTACTTTTATTAAAATTGGCCAATCTCTTTCAACTCGTGGAGATTTAATTCCTTTAGAATATGTCCAAGAGTTTGCTAAACTTCAAGACCAGGTACCTCCTTTTTCTGCTGATTTAGTTATTAGCATCTTAGAGACTGAATTCACTAAACCAGTTGGGGAAGTTTTTGCAATTTTTGCTGATCAACCTCTAGCTTCTGCTAGTTTAGGTCAGGTTCACCTCGCACAACTTCCCAATGGCGATGAAGTTGTTGTTAAGGTTCAGCGTCCTGGTTTAGAGGCTTTGTTTAATCTGGATTTTGAGGTATTACATCAAATTGTCAGATTCCTAAATACTTATATTAGGATACTGCGTAAATATCATCTAGAGAGTATTTATCGGGAGTTCTTTAGCTTACTCTTCCAAGAGATTGA
>CASBQB010000351.1 GCA_949127655.1 Chroococcales cyanobacterium PMM_0086
AACTACACGCAAAAGCTAAACAATCAGGTTCAAGAGTTCTTTTTAGGAAGTCTCAAGACTAGTCAAGATGCAGCCGAGTTATGGCAGATCTACTTCACAGAGATGCAAAAGTTTAACCAGTTGTGGGTAGATGAGTTAAGTGCATCTACTGAATCACTGAATAAAGCAACAGTAACCAGCCCTAGTCAACCCTGGATCGAGCTAAATCACCTCTACTGGAACTTAGTTTACGAGAAAACCCTAGGTAGTTTAACGCAGATACCTTTATTGGGACCTGACCGAGGCTTTAATCACAACTTAATGCGTGCCTTGGATGCTTGGGAGAAACTCTATCCGACTAGCACTGACTATCAGATTATCTTGGCACAGATTCAAGTGCAATCCCTTGAAGAACTGATGCGAGAACTGAAATCTTTAGAGGAAAAGGGCGAAACCGTCAAGGACTGGCAGCAGTTTCAACAATTATGGTGCAGTACTGCAGATCAAGTATTTGAGAAGGCATTTTGCGCAGAAGACAACCTGAAGATTAGAGGTAATTTCTTGAATGCTGTCAACCACTACAAACTCTCTCAGCAAGATTTGATGGAGGTATGGCTGAAAAAGAGTAATATGCCCACACGCAGCGAAGTAGACGAAGTTCACCAGAGTATCTATGCTCTGCGAAAAGAGGTGAAGAGCCTGAAAAAAACCCTCGCCAAATACGAAGCTCAGCAGACACAAGCAGCCCCACCAGAGCATCAAGTCGAATCAACAGAAAACACTGACTAGGAGAAAATAGAAGACTATGCTGCCATTTCTGATGATGCCAATGCGGTTTAACGAGGCAGTCGAAAAGTACACAAAGAGTGCCCAAAAAGTAGTCAAAGGGATGGGCAATTTCAGCCGCCTACGGGAAGAAGACATTGAAATAGGTGTTACCCCTAAAGAGGTGGTCTATCGTGAGGACAAGATCAACTTGTACCATTTTACCCCGATAGTAGAACAGCCATTAAGTATACCAGTTCTGATTGTTTATGCCTTGATCAATCGTCCCTTGATGGTGGACTTACAAGAGGATCGCTCATTGGTTGCCAATTTACTCAAGTTAGGTTTAGATATTTACTTGATTGATTGGGGCTATCCGACTAGGGCTGATCGTTGGCTGACCCTAGATGATTATATTAATGGCTATATCGATAACTGTGTTGATTTCATTAGAAAAAAGCACAGTTTAGAGAAAATTAACCTGCTGGGAATTTGTCAGGGTGGCACATTTAGCCTTTGTTACACTGCGCTTCAGCCACTCAAGGTTAAAAATCTGATCGTGATGGTCACCCCTGTTGATTTCAAAATCTCGAATGCTCTCTTAAATATGCAGGGAGGTTGCACCTTAGGGACGGAAGCAATAGATGTCGACCTGATGGTAGATGCTTTGGGCAATATCCCCGGCGATTATCTCAACTGCGAGTTTTTGATGTTAAAGCCTTGGCAATTAGGGATTCAGAAATATTTAGATTTTCCAGAAATCATGGATAATCAGGAAAAACTGCTGAACTTTCTGCGTATGGAAAAGTGGATCTTTGACAGCCCAGATCAAGCAGGAGAAGCCTACAGGCAGTTCCTAAAGGATTTCTATCAGGAAAATAAGTTAATCAAGGGTGAATTAATAATTGGGGAGCAACAGGTCAATTTAGGTAATATTCAGATTCCTGTACTTAATCTCTATGCCCAAAAGGATCACTTAGTAGCGCCTGCCTCTTCTTTAGCCCTAGGGAAGTATATTGGTACAAAAGACTATACAGTGCAAGGATTTCCAGTCGGGCACGTTGGTATGTATGTTAGTTCTAGGGTACAAAAAAGTTTGCCACCCGTCATTGCCGAGTGGTTATTAAAACGTGCCTAAGAATAAACTAGGGCATCGAGGGTATCAACAATTAGTTTTTAGGGATCTCCTTTGCTGCCTTGTCTGTCAATAGAAAATAGTTATCCCAAAATAGCTTTTGGGCTTCTATTGCTAAATTTAAGGTCACCTCTTGAGTAGTGAGGGTAGATTTTACCAGTTCTTTTTGTAACGTTTGAGCTTTCTCTAAACTTTCAGATGCACTTACTGGGGTTGTCCCACCACTAAAGGTCTCAGTAAAGGTTAGAATAAGCTTTTTCTGTGACTCACTCAATTTTTTTTGGGACGCTTCCCAGATTTCTGAAAGCTTTTTCTGTGACTCATTGAACTGTGTTTGAGAATCCGTAACATAACTACTAGTAAACATTGAACTTTTCTCCAGTATTTTCGTTCTTTATCGCAGTGGATAAGGATATCTCAGTATAATCTATCTCATCTTAGAAAACTTTTCAACTTAATGTAAGACTAGATGAAAGTATTTGTAACAGGAGTAATACCAATTCTCTAAAGTTAGGCTACATAATTTTAAATCCCTCACCCCTTATCCCCTCTCCCAATGGGAGAGGGGAGAAAGATCTGTAGTCAAAGTAAACAGATTTGGTATAACAGGCTTTATAGGAGCTAATTTAGATAACCTCGTAGGAATCAAGGGTGCGTTGTATTTCAAGCATTGGAGAATCGATATGTAAAAGCCAAATTTCATCCACAAATTCTAGATTTTGATCATAATAAAGAACTAATTCACCGACTTTTTGAGCTTTATTACTGGCAATATTTCTACTATCATAAGCCTTGGCTATCAGAAAAAACTTTAGTTGTAAAAAGCGTTTTTTGTGAGTAATACCAATAGAACTGCTAACTAATTCGGCTTCTAGGGTACGAGGCAAGGTAATTACCTCATAATATTCATCTTGTTCATCCCAGTAACCGCAAACTTTATAATCAGATTGTTCCAGATGTTCTTTAACAAGTATATTGGCATCTAAATTTTCTAATACTTCAGTTAAATCTCGCCAAACTTGATGATTCTTTAATTCAAGTCTTGTCATAGTTATGCAGGTTTAATGTTCTGTTACCAAACCGGGGAAATGTAATACACCATCAATGAATTTTGCCTGAAATCGAAGGTCGCCTCCTTTACCTAACACTTTAGATTTTAAATCGTAGTCTGATTCTTGAGAAGTCACTAGTCCAATATTACCACGAGGGGGTACTTGCCCTTTCTCAATGGCTTTTAAATGTTTGCCTTTTTGGTCGCACTTCAATGCTAACTTTATTTGTTCACTTGCAAATGAAACTAAAAGACCATTAGTTGAAACATATACAGTATCAGGTTCAATATCTGCCCAATTATTGGGTAAAACTTGCATATTTTAGCTTGTCTTTTAGTAGTTGAAAGTAGAAAAAACCGAACATTCGTTAGAGGGGTTTCTACTCCTGTTACTTGAGAAGGAAAGAAATATGATCGACAGGTTTATGATAAACATAGGGACAATAACAAATTATACAAGATTAGATGAAAGTATTTGTAACAGGAGGAACAGGCTTTATAGGAGCTAATTTAGTGCGTCTACTTCTAGAAGAAGGCTACACTGTAAAAGCTCTAGTCCGTCAAAACAGCTCTTTAGATAATCTCCACGGACTACCTATAGAAATTGTTATAGGGGAACTAAATGACAGGGATCTTTTTGAAAAAATGCAAGGCTGTGATGTGCTTTTTCATGTAGCGGCCCTCTATTCCCTTTGGCAAAAAGATAGTCAAAATCTCTATCAAGCTAATGTTTTAGGCACTCGAAATATTCTCGCTGCAGCCCGTCAAG
>CASBQB010000352.1 GCA_949127655.1 Chroococcales cyanobacterium PMM_0086
AAATGGATTATCAAATAGTAACTCTTTTTCGCAAACTCTTGAAGATGTAAAAGAAGATTGTCTCTTTAATGGTAATCCTTCATTTACTGTGCATTGTACGATAGCTGTTTCTGCAAAAAGTTTAAAAATTTAATGAACTTTTTTAACAACTGTTTTCTTAATTTTGTAATGTTTAATTAGATAGCAATATTTCTAATCCTCTTGTTATCTTTACTCTACCTTACGGGGGCTACGCCTACGAGCGCCTTCGGCTCAGATGCTCTAATTTCTCTCAATACTTTAACAATTAAATTCAAATTTGCAGAAATATTTATGCAGGAAATTTATGTTAGCACCGATGTAGAAACTGATGGTCCAATTCCGGGACCTCATTCAATGCTTAGTTTTGGCTCTGCTGCCTATCTAGCAGACAAAACTTTAATTGATACTTTTACTGCCAATCTTAAAACTCTTCCCTTAGCTAATGGAGACCCAAAAACTATGGATTGGTGGCTGAGTCAACCAGAAGCTTGGACAGCAACTCGTACTGCTCTACAAGAACCAGTCGCTGCTATGTCTAGTTATCTCTCTTGGTTAAAGTCTCTACCAGGCAAACCAGTTTTTGTTGGCTATCCTGCGGGCTTCGATTTCTTGTTCATTTACTGGTACTTGATTCGTTTTACTGGCGAAAGCCCTTTTTCTTTCTCAGCCTTGGATATAAAAAGCTATGCAATGGCAATACTCAAAAGTGAATACAGACAGACTGTTAAACGTAATATGCCAAAACGTTGGTTTGACTCGTTGCCACATACCCATGTTGCGCTAGATGATGCGATTGAGCAAGGAGCTTTGTTTTGTAATATGCTGGCTGAAAATCTGAAACAGTAGAACAAATTATCTCCTTTGTGTCCAATTATAATTTCCTCAACTTGTCATTAACCACTATTAAAAATCTTAATTGGTGACTAGCTGGAATTACGTTGGTTTTTCGTTAGAATAATCTTTAAGGAGCACAATATAAATTCATATAAATGTTCTGATTACTATGTCACTAACAACTAAAAGAGAAAAGCCAATCGAGTTAAAGCCTGGTCCTTATTGGTCATCATTCGAGAAATTTCGTATTGAAGGTGCCAAAGCTCTAGAAACCGTTAAGAATGGTGTGGTGGCTATTCTTGGGACTAAAACTGGACAATATCGTATTCTTGAAGAGAGTGATTTTCAGAAGTTATATGGATTGGCACAGGATGTTAACCGTATTAGAGGAGGTTTAAGAGTAGCTTTAAGTGCGGCAAGGGCTGTACAAAAACATCCAGACTCAGAAACTCTAAATGTTCTAGTAGAAAGCATTACATTATTAGGGAGTTTACCTGAACTGCCATCTCGTCAAACATTTGAGCCTTTGCTTAGAGAAAATGATGAACTAGAATTCGAGGACGATGAAGTCATTTTAGAGCCAGGGCAAATTGAGCGTCCTTTCAATGGTAATACTTCATCTTACAAATAATGGACTATGCCATTAACTTTAAAAGACCTTGAAGCTTCTCTCAGAGAACTCTCTCACGACAATAATCCTCTAAAACTAATTCAGGACTTTGCCGACTCTCTTGGTAAAACGGCTTACAGACAAAGAATCTTTAATAAAAGAGGTGCTCTTGTTCAAGACCCTATTCTTTATCAAGACGTATTAGATAGAGGATTGCTCGATTCTACTGTTTTTCTGACCGTAGGTCAGTAGACCCATTTATTTTCTTACAAGGCGATATTGTCAGTACAAATACAGCTTACTTGGGGGGTGAAAGACTTGAAGGGATGAAATTTGCCATTGCCAGTTCTACCTGTGACCTCGTTCCTAATCGGCGTGAATATGCTGCCCTTCTACGTTTAGAACCTGTCACTTTTGGCATAAAATGACGTATTTTGTCAGCCATAAAATGGCGACCAGATAACCAAAATAGGTTGTTTCAGACAATTGAGTTAACTTATTTTTAAGGCATAACTTGGCGTTAAGTTCAAAAATTAGTCATAAAGTGACGCTGAGATTTTTTTAGCGTTAGACCGTAAATTTTGACTAAAAAGAAACTATATTTTAGAAAAATTTCAAGACAAGATATGACTTACAACGCCAACTTATGCCTCAATTTTCACCAAAATAAAGCGGAAATCTTCTTCAGAAAAATGGGTAAAACCTTTACTAGTTAACGATTTTTTTTAAATCATTAAAGCGAAGGCAACACTCAAACCAAAGAGGACTCTCTCTAAAAGACTTTAACATGTTCAGGAGACACTTATGGATTGGAGATCTAAATGTTACTTCTCCATTTTTAAGTATATAGTAACTATTAAAAAAGAAATTAAAGCTTATTCAAACCGAAAAAGCGAACAGATATATGATTTATATTCATTATTTTCTTAAGGTACTTTACCTTGTCAGGCATATTAGATCTTTTTACGCCATTTTATGCCAAAAGTGACAGAACCGATTACAGCAGACTATCCAAAAGCTAAAGAATTAATCAGTAATTTGTTAAAGTTTAAATCTACACAACGGATGTATCTTCCACCTTTACCAGAAGATGGTGAGGAAGTTATAGCCAATGCTGTAATTTTCGATGGCATTGTACAAATTCGTCTCATTGATTTACTTATGGCTACAAGAAATGCCAGTTTAAGTCTAGTTGGATGGCGTATATTTGGCTCTTTGGTACGCACTATTATGGTTCGAGCCGGAGAAAGTGAGATAAAAATGAGAACGAATTTATCCTTAGAATAATATCTCTAAAACTCTTCTAAAAAAACAGCGTTACCACGCTTTTAAAAGAGAAATTATATTAATGTAACAGGTAATAAAATGATTTACACAGCATCATATTTTCAAAAAGAAAATCATCACGGCAAGTTAGTTCCCATTTCCAGAACCGTACCCAAAGGCTTCTCTACAAAAGATTCTCTTAGTTTCTTCATTCCAAGTTCTAATCTCCTCAAGGATTGGAAAGCTAAAACAATCACAAAAGATGAGTATATAGCTAGGTTTAGAGAAGAGATACGAATTGTTTTACCAGAAATAAAACAATGGTTAAAAAGTTTAAAGCCAACCGAAAATCTCACCCTTTTATGTTGGGAGAAAACCACCGATAAAAATTATTTCTGTCACCGCGATTTAATCATCAAATTTATTGAGAGAGACCGTCCCGACTGTTTGGGCGGTTGTGATATTCCCAACAAAGTATTAGCAAAAGTTTAATATTAAAAGCCTTGTTACTGTTTCCTTAAAGGAGATAAGTGGCAGTGCTTTTTTCTTTCGCAATTTCTCCTATATTTCTATAAATTTGGACTTTATTATTGTTTTGACTCAGAATAATGTTAGTATTATAGTCTCCTTTTTGATGTTCTTTGGGGGCTGATTTCCGTTTTCCAAGCGCCCTTTTTTCATGTCGATTTTTCTCTGAGCTAAAATGAGAATTTCTGCATTTTCAGAAAATTAATTTGTTAACGACTTCTTATCTCCTCATGTTTTTGTTGCACTTGGACATTTTCAGTAGCAGTCCGTTGATGCTGTCTTAAACTGATTCCGATACTAGATAGATCAATCTTTAAGTTTTGCAATTTCTGTAGAATATAATTCTGCCAATTCTGTCGTTCCAAAGAATCAAGATTCGCACAGATGTTGGGAGTCAGCCGATAATCCACACTTGCTGCCAAATGCGGTCCATCATAGTGTCTACCAGCCTCACAATGAGGATTATGACAGCGAGGTAGCTTGTCACGGCTAAAATCATATTTATCAATGACCATAGCAGCAAGATAATGATTAACAATCCCAGTATCATGACAGCAAAAACATTTCCAGTGAGGTTGCCAAATTTCTTTATCCGCAAATGGTTCATTTTGGGGACGCATCGGTTCTCTAGGCAGTTTGTCCATTTTATTTGCTCCAAACTAAATTATGTCCAACAGCCCAATCCGAAAAAGCTTGGCGCATTTCCCATTGCTCACTAGAACCACCTTGAGCAATAAAGCATGACTTTCCTCTTTCCTTGATCTGATTAATCCATTCTTCTCGCATTGGATGATTTTCCCAACTTTGACTCGGTGCAACAGCTTCACCCACCTCTGTAGTGAACATTTTATAATACACAGAGAATCTTTCTTTCCCTGCTGCATTCTTAACAGCCAGCCACGCTTCTAAATCATTGATAGGTGTAGCAAAGTTTTTTACCTTCTCTTTGACAAAATTGAGAAATTTCTCTCTCACTTCATCTGAGAGAGAGCTATTAAATATCTGATAATAATCTGAGGAGGGGCTAGAACTCACGACTGATAAGGCTGAGGAGACTCCTTTTTCCGCATTGGCGGACTGTGTTTCCTCGAAGGCGGAATTGAGTTCCACATTCACGGAATCTTTTCCGCATTGGCGGAAAGCATCACTTATTGACACTACAATTCCATTAGGAGCTTCCCACTCAATTGAGCCTTCTATTTTTAAGCGACTGATGGCGTTGTAAAAAGCAGTTTTCTGGATTCCGAGTTGAGAACAAATTTTTTTGGGCTCTAACTTGATTTTCCAACCTGCTTTGCACTTAATTAACAGATAAATATGAACTAGTCCTTTAGCTGTTAGATCTCCTTGTTGGTAATGAGTTAGTGCAGATTCTAAGGTCATTCTGTAAAATTGTGTCATGATAGATTCTAGGTAAAATCAATTTTCCGTACCCTTTTCCTGGTGACACAAGAAAAGGGTTCATTTTTAACGCACCTAACTTAATGTAGAATTTATCCATGTACGTCTATGATAAAATTCTACCTTGTACGTACAGAAAAGGCAATAATATTTTTAAAATCAATAAAAGTTAACCTTAAACGGATTTAAAATAAAAATCAGGAGAGATAGAATTATGGGGCTGGGAAGAAGAAAGTAGTATGAGCAAAAGAACTACTAATAATCCAAAAGGCGCTAATCAGTATGCAGATGGAAAAGGACAAGGAGAGAAAGACTCCCGTCTCTATTTGCGTATTTCTGAACAGGATAAAGAACTTCTTAAAGAAGCAGCGCAGAAGCAGGGAATGACTTTATCGAATTGGCTCTTATCAGTAGCTATTGAAGAAGCGATGTCATCTGTGGTTAGATAAAAATATTAGAAATTTAGGCGTTTATTGCCAAAAGAAGGAACAGCAATAAAATTACTTCTTTAATAGTACGCTCTCCGAAGCGACTACTCCGATTTTTCTGTTTCTGAGAATAATGATTTTAGTCATATAGTTTTATACTATATGGTCTTGTTTTAGGATAATTTGTAGTATCTTGCCCCTCATGGCAGCCGAAGCGCTTATCTCTCTGTAAGCGTCCAATAGGACATTATCTGCTCAACCTCAATTTCCCAATTCACTTAAATAATATTTCTCCAATCACTACCGAATATGACTAATTATTTTTTCTTTAAAGAAAAAAAATAATGCTGACAAAATAGTACATATTACGTAGAACAAGAATCAGACATCTCCATCTCTTTTTTCATCTCTTGTTCTAAGATAGATTGCAAAAACGTATTATAGTTTTGGTGTTCCTTAAGCCAATTGATAAATCTAGGCTCAAGTTTAACGGTTAGAGGCTTTCTAGGTTCCAATCCTAAAAGTTTGCGACCTGAGCCTGGTCTACTTCCACCGCGTCCACTCATCTTTTAAAATCCCCCAAATAAACACTATTTTCTCCAACTTAAATATTAACACTACTTAGATGATGAGCCAAGGAAAATGTTTGGTTTTCCTTCCTTATACTCTTAACTAAAAATTATCTTCTTTTGTTTTATTGAAAAGGTAGACTTTTTCAATAAAACAATATATAATAGTAAAAAATGAGGAAATAGAAAAGGGTTAAAAATTGAGAAGATTGATTAGTTGTGTTGAAATGGCTGTCGCCAACTAAAGAGGACAATGTGAAAAATAGTTGAGAGAAAGCAATGATTAAAACTGAAGAAAAAACTGAGATACAAGTTCGCGAGAGAAATGTAATTGAATTTGAAAAAGAGTCAGTTTACATATTCAATATATCAATCCATTCAGGCAACAAATCCTTTGGCATTAAGTGGGAGCATCTAGGACTATCTAACAAAACAGTGAAAGCCTTAAAAGAAAATAAGGCACAACCTACAAGAGTAAAGTTTTTTCATTCTTTACAAAATAAAGTGAATCAGTTAGTATATTCCAAGAAAAAGATCCAATCAAAGTTAATGGTTTATAGCGAACCTTATTGGTTTGTAACAGAATCAAACTTTGGAGCATTGGCAGAAGAAGTGGAGATTATGAAAGATAATTGGCAACAATTTAAAGAACAAATAATGGAAGAATATGAAGGAGAAAAAGAAAAATACTTGTCTGCTGTGAAGGAAATAATTGAAACAATTAAAACAGATGACAATGTAGAGGAAATTGAAGTAATTAAACAAGATTATCTTGAAAGATTCCCAACTTTTGACGAAATCAACTCAAATTTCTATCTAGAGATGTTTGGTCCAATCAAAATCCCATCTATTAAGGAACAATGCTTAATAGATGCAGAATTGGCGGAATACCAGCAGAGAAATCACAAAGCCAAAGCAATGCTAGAGCTAGAGACAGAATTTAAGAAAGGTCTACAGCAAAAGCTTGGTGAAGCAATTAAAACAGCGTCAGACGAATTTTGCCATATTTTAGCGGAAAATCTAAGTACACTAGAGGAACTAGAGGAACAAGGATTGTCAGATCATAAAAAAGGCAAATTGATTGAAGCTGTGGAAAGAGCTAAGAATCTTGTATCTTTTGAGAAAGGTTTAGAGGATGTAGCGGAACAATTCAGTCAGATTGCCGAATGTGCAAACTCTAAGCAATTTCTCTTGATGGAAGAATCTATAGAGAAACTAAGAGAAAAATTATCCAAAGAAAAAGATTTAATCTCAGTTTCAACCAAAGGACATCGAGCATTGGCTCAGTGGCTAAGGTAAATAGAGCAGAATCCCTCACTTAGGCAAAAGTGAGGGTATAAAACAAGCAACCAATAAGAATTATAACTGATACTGATGTTGAATCGCTTAGAGTACATAAATCTCGCTAACAACAATTATAAGTTTTGGGAAGCTGAATTAGGTGAAGATGATTCTTCAACAACTCTGATAGTACGCTGGGGGAGAATAGGAACCCGAGGACAAAGTAAAACCTATGAGTTTGTAAGTCACAGCGCAGCTTTGTGGAATTATTACGAAAAAATTGCAGAAAAACAACGTAAAGGATATCAAACTACTACAACAGTTTCTGCAACTCCTTCAGTCTCTCAAGAAATTTCTGTAGAGAAAAAAGAGGAAAAAACAGTACCAGTAACCAAACAAGGTCATCGTTCGCTATCACAGTACATGAGTAAGTGAAAATCAAAACAATTAGAGGAAAAATCATGTCACATTTTACTGCAGTAAAAACCAAAATTAATGATGAAAATGCGTTAATTAAAGCCATTAAAGCAATGGGATTGCAACCTTTAATTCACAAGCAAAAAACATTACTAAGAAACTATTGGAATACGAAAGATTATGCAGAAATTGTTATTCCAAAAGAGCAACTTGGATGCCAAGCAGATGTGGGTTTCGCGAAAACAACAGAAGGATTTGCCTATATTGCAGATGATTATGAGATAAAAAGATCTAAGTTTCCCGAATTAAATTACAACGTAGCTGTTGAGTACCAGGTAGCAATAGCCGAAAGTAAAGGATACAAAGTTATGTCTAGAGAAAAAAGTAGCGATGGTCGAGTCCAGCTAAAGCTTCAAGTTCAACAACAAATCAAAAGGAGATAATCAACAATGGAAATTATATTAACTGTCAATTTTGACGGCAGTTCATCAATAGAAGTGATTGGGGGAGATGGCAAAACTTGTCTAGAGAAAACAAAAGAATTAGAAGAAGCTCTAGGTAAAGTTGACGAGCGTCAACTAAAGTCAGAATATCACCGTCAGAAAAAAACACAGAATCATAATGTGTTGAGAAATAGATCTTAAGCAAATGTATTAATTATTATGTCCTGACTTATTTAGTTGGGACATATATAGGAGTAAAAAAAATGGACAGCCAGAAAATCGTCAATCTTTTCCGAGCATCAATTCCAGTAATTGCGCTAGATTCACCATCAGTAGAAGAACAGTCAATTTTAGAAAAAATTTGCCAAGAAATTGCAACTAACAAAAAAATAGCATCTTCCGTCTACTGTTGGAATCTAGCAGATGAAATGATGGAAGTTAAATATAATCCCGAATCAGGGATAAGTTACTCTGAAATAACAGAATATAATCCAAACCATCAAGATCCTATTATGTTTGCTTTAGATTTCATAGAGCAATATAATAATAAAGGTGTATTTGTTTTAGTGGATTTACAATCTTACATAGGAGCAGACCATCTTCGTACAGATTTAGCTATTATCCGTAAGTTAAAATCTCTCTGTTTTAAGTTAAAAGCAACCTACAAAAGAATTATTTTGTTAGGTCAAGGAATAAAACTAGCAGATGATTTAACAGGATTAATTTACTCACTCTCCGCAGAGCTTCCAAATGAAGAAGAAATCCGTAAGTTTCTAGAACAATGCTTCAGTGATTTAAACAATAATTTCGCTATTGAACTCAATCCTGAAGATATTGATCGTTTGGTAAGATCGGCACAAGGATTAACCTTAGAAGAAATTTGGAACGGATTGAGATTAGCGACTATAAGCAATGGAAAATTAGATAAAGTTGCGAGTCAAAATATCTACGATTTAAAAGTAGAGAAATTACTGAAATTAAAACTTGAAATTTCACCTGCTCCAAATATTCCAATTGGCGGACTCCAACCGCTCAAAGAATGGATAAACAAGAGAACAAAACTCTTCAATGCCGCAATCAAACATCCTGAAATTCCTAATCCAAAAGGACTGCTCCTAGTTGGATTACCTGGAACTGGCAAGTCTTTAGTTGCAAAAACTATTGGGGGACTCTGGAATGTCCCAATATTAAAGCTAGACATTGGAAGCTTGATGAACTCTTTGGTTGGGGAATCTGAAGCCAATATGAGACAACTGCTAAAAACAGCCGAAGCCGTAGCTCCCTGTGTGTTGCTATTGGATGAGATTGAAAAAGCCTTCGCAGGAAGTACGGGCGCATCTACAGATAGTGGTGTATCTCAGAGAATGTTCGGAACTTTCTTGACATGGATGAGTGACAAGAAAACATCGGTATTTGTAGTGGCAACGGCTAATGACATCTCGGCTCTCCCACCAGAATTATCTCGTAAGGGAAGGTTTGATGAAGTCTTCTTTATAGATTTGCCTTCAATAACAGAAAGGAGCGAAATCTTGAAACTGCATTTAGGCAAATACTCAGCTACTAAAATAAGTGAAAGCGAGATTCAATCTCTGGCCATAAAAACCGAAGGCTTTTCAGGAGCAGAAATCTCTTCTTGTGTATCTGAGGCAGCTATTAAAGCTTTTGACGAAGACCGTTATCCATTTCTTGAAAACCAAGATGTATTAGAAGCAATCTCTGTAACAGTTCCACTGAGTAAAACTTATTCAAGTAAAGTTGAAAGTCTAAGACAATGGGCATCTACTTCTGCAAGGAGAGCTTCTGAACTAGAACAACAAGTTAAAACAAGTAAAGGTAGTCGAAAAGTTTCCATGATTAGCAATGATGTGAATTAGAAAATTTAGCCCAAAAAATTTCTTTAAAGAAAAAATATCTTTAGATGAGTTTATATGTTCTAGACAGAAAAATAAACTAAAAATAAGGTGACTGTGTTGGATGATTTTCAGCCTGTCATCTTATTTTTTGTTCAGAAAAATCTCAATAACCAGATGGTTGTTCCAATTTACCAATCACTTTATCAATTTCCTGTGTGATAGTTAATAACTCCATCTCACGCCAACGCTTACCAACAATTTGTATTCCTATTGGTAAACCTTTCTGACTTTTTCCAATAGGAATTACTACGGCAGGATGCCCGCTTAGATTAAAAGGTATAGTATAAGCACCATTGGCTACACTATAACTTCTAAAGAAGATACTTCTCGCTCACGAATCATTTGTGCAAGATGATGGACAGATGAAAATGTCAGACTAGTCATTTTTTTGGTGGTGTTTTAACTCTCAATACAAAATACTGTTACTATTATTTTTGCGTATCTGTTATTCATCCTCAGAAACTCGCTTTAAAATTTTCTCTCCTATTACTGCTTGTCTTGGATTATCAATTAGTCCTGTTTCTAGTAGGACTATGCCAAAAAGTATTGCCCATCCCTTAGCACGTTGTAATGTTGCTTCTGAAAGATTTCCATACTCTTTTATCGCTTGTTGACGTGCATTTTGCTCAGAGAAAAGCATCCAGATAGAAGCCAGGTCGGTTGCTCTATCACCATTAGTAATGTCACCCCAATCAATGATGCCCGTAATCACACCATTGATGACAAGAATATTGCCTGGATGAAGGTCACCATGTAGCCAAGTTGCTTCAACATCAATAGGTGCCTTCAAAGCCATATTCCATGTCTTCTTGAGCTTTTGAGTAATCAAGTTTGTTTTTATCTCAAGTCGCTGCATTCGTTCTTGCACAAAAACTGCTCTGTGATTTAATGGCACTCCACGTACAGGGTTCTGTGGAGCATTGAACGGTGCAGGTATATGCAAGGCACGTAGAAACGAAGCAAAGAGTTTGACCTGACTTATATGGGTTTCCTCAAGGTCAGCAGTTTTTCCAGCCAACCAAGGTAACACACTCCATTGCCAAGGGTAAGCTTGTGTTGGTTTACCTAGTCTATAAGGAATAGGAACAGATATAGGAAGCAGTAATGCTAATTGTGGAAGCCATTTTTGTTCATTTTCGATTAGTCTGGCTGCTGCTAGACGACGTGGCAGTCTTACAGAAAATTGGTTGCCAAGTCGAAAAATTGCATTATCCCAACCAGTATCAACGAGATGAATAGGTAAGTGCGCCAAATCTTTATGTTGCTCTTTTAACAACTCATAAACTAGAGCCTCATCTATTTTTATCTCGGCTACTGGTGTTCCTATTGAACTTGATTTTTCCTCTGGTTGCATATTAGTTTGTTTAATTTTACATTCACTTTCTCAAGCGTTCTAAATTGATAATTTCTCAAGACTGTAATTTAACAATATACCAATAACTAAAACTTTAAAAAACGTTCCTATCTACATATATTAGGCTATCGCCATTGAAAGGTGAAATATTTTTGAGGATCTATCCATGACCACTAAAACTTCAACTACTGCTTCTAAAACTAAAAGAACAACAAAAGCCACACAGAAAAAGACTACTGTCAAAGTCTCAAATCCAGTTCCTTCAGAATCAATAGAAAAAGTTTCTACTGAAATTTATCCAAAGACAGTTCAATTGACAAGTGATGAGCAAGGAAAAAGCTTCTTCTGGGAAGAATATTCATCTCGATGTGCTGCCATCACTGCAGAGAACTTCGAGACGGTTCATTATTTAGCCTTCCCCGATGAAGAGTCAGGAATAACCTTCATGAACGCTATTCATGAAAAACATTGTAAAGATGCAATTATGCGTCCTTCAAAGAGATTTGATTCCACTGCATACCCCTTTGAAGTCAAAGTATGGGGGATGAGCGAGAAAGCTTTCCTTGGACTGGTTAAAAGGGACTTAGATAGATTAGAAAAAGCAAATTAATTCTACTGAAAAATAACTCCTGTGCAAGGTACACATTTCAAAGTTTAAAAAGTAACACAAAATTTGAGGAAATATGAAATGACTGAAAATACAAAAGTAGAACGCCAAAAAAGATTTGACCAAGCCTCTGATATCTTTTCAGAAGAATCGAAGAAACTAGAATCTGTCAATCTTGCCGTAAAACCTCTGACTTTATTCTTCATCAGAGAGGCATTGATGAACTTAGTCGAAATTTCGATGAGTAAACGAGGAGTAAACGATGATAATGACCTAATGCTTCTTTATAAATGTGAGGGAAGTTTAGAAGTAATTAATGAAGTCGAAAAGATAATAATTAAACTTTCTCCTAAT
Organism: Chroococcales cyanobacterium PMM_0086; assembly: GCA_949127655.1. Taxonomy (GTDB): domain Bacteria; phylum Cyanobacteriota; class Cyanobacteriia; order Cyanobacteriales; family Microcystaceae; genus CAISPN01. The sequence goes on from CASBQB010000352.1 coordinate 12,027, forward strand.
TTTGAGGAATTCTTTCGTAAATCTAAGAGAAGTTTAAAAAATTGAGCAAATAAATTTGACTGAAAAGACTAAATTTTAAGAGAGGTCGCCACTTTAAAGGTGCTCTCTGTCTAGCTTCTAAACTTGGTTTTAAAGTTGATAATTCTTTGAAAGTTAAGTATTTTCAGTAGTTTGTCACCAAATTTTAGAAAGCTAACGCCAATTTAAAAGGATAGAAGAATTGCCGTTCTCCTATCCTTTTAACTTAACTGAGGTTGTTTATGACTCTAAAAGAATTTGCTCAAATGCTTGGTTTATCTATCTCAGATATTAACATAATTCCTCTCACTGGAGAAGAAATATTAGCAATAGACCAAGGGATGCTCGAAGCTGCTCTTGAAGAAGATGAAGAGATTGAAAGACAATATGAATACTATTTAGAGTCTCAATATTACTCCTTGGAATCCCAAGGTCAATACTAGTTAAAAGGGGAAACTTCTTCCCCTGCTAATATTGCCCAACGTCCCCACAATCTTCTGAAAATAATTAACAAAAAGGTAATCCACATGAAAGAATCAACGTTAGAGAAAGCTTTTGTTGTAAGTTAAGTTACACTGATGGTAAATTTCATCTCTTACTTCTAAAATTAATCGAAGAAAGTCAGCTGAAATGGAAAAAAACAAAACGATTTGGGGAGAAAATAGTCAACCTAGAAGTTGTTACAAAACAACTAAAAATTAACATCTTTCATTGTCATCTTGACCTCTCAGAAAAGCTGTGGGGTCTATTTCTTTTACCTACAAAATATGAACACAATAACAAATTTAAGAGCGGAAATCTTTGAGGATATCGTAGCTCTAAGAAATGATTTTCTCAAGGCATCTAAATATTGGAAAAAGAACCGATGCTTATTCTCCGAGCGTATTTATCGCCAATCGGCAAAAAAGCTTGGAAGTATCATTAACTATCGAAAAAATGATGCGGCTGTGCGTCAAATCCTTGAAGAAATTACTGGTAGTCTAGTATTACATGAAAATGATGCTATGTTTTATGAAGCAAAAAGAGAGTCTTTGGACTTTGCTAGTCGTACTTTCAAACTTTTGCCTAAAGGAAGCTCATTACAACTTAAACTATTTATTACTAACAACACTCAATAGTTACTGATTAGCAAAATGCTTTTTAAAGAGAGATGCTCAAAATTCATCAATAGCCATCTCAAAATCCTAATATAATATGAAGAAATTCCTGCTCACCCCCAAATTGTTTATCTATCAATTGTTCTATTAGCAATATTTATGAGTGTTTATACTAATTTCGCCCAAGCAACTACTCCCTTGCCATCTTGGAATGATGGGTTAGCAAAACAGACAATAATAGATTTCGTCCAAGTGACTACCAATAAATCTAGTCCAGACTACGTTGAGCCAGATAATCGCATTGCTACCTTCGACCAAGATGGGACACTCTGGGTTGAACATCCATTCTACGCTCAAGCTGTATTTGCACTGAGTCAGGTTAAAAGTCTGGTAACTCAACATCCCGAGTTACAAAACCAAGAGCCTTTTAAAACCATTCTTGAAGGTAATAAAGAGTCTATAAATAAATTAACTGAAGGGGAATGGGTGCAAATTCTTGCAGCTACTCATGCCGGGATGACAACAGAAGAATTCATCAAAATAGCTCAAGAATGGCAAAAAATAGCAAAACATCCCCGTTTCCAGAAACATTATACTGAACTAGTCTATCAGCCTATGTTGGAGGTTATGCAGTATTTTCGAGATAATGACTTCAAGACCTATATCGTAACAGGAGGTGGACAAGAATTTGTCCGAATTTATAGTAATGATGTCTATGGCATTGGACCAGAGCAAGTAGTCGGCTCTAGTATTGCTACCAAGTATGAATATCAGAATGGTAAGCCAGTTTTAATGCGTGAGCCAAAGATTTTTTTTATTGATGACGGAGCAGGCAAACCTACAGGAATTAATCTCTTTATTGGGAAGCGACCCTATGCAGCATTTGGTAACTCTATAGGAGATCGCCAGATGCTAGAGTACACTTCCTCAGGCGAGGGAGTGCGGATATCAATGCTTCTTCTACACGATGATGAGAAGAGAGAATATGCTTATGGACCAGCACAAGAATTACCTCAGACTAAGATAGGTACATTTACTCAGGAGTTGTATAATCAGGCAAAAAAAGATGGTTGGGTTGTTATCAGCATGAAGAATGATTGGAAGCGTATCTTTCCGTTTGAATAAAGCTATCTTCAGTTACTGTTCTATTCGACTAAAAAAATTGAGACTTACAGACTTACTAAACTTAAAACTTTTTCTTGCGCCCTATCAGAGCATTGTAAATACTGTTGGAGAGAACTAAGAGAGCTATGTCCACTTAATTGCTGTAAATCTGCTAAAGAAGCACCACTTTGATGTGCGTGAGTGAGAACAGAACGTCTAAAACTGTGACTAGAACATCCTACCAATCCATACTTAGTAAATATCTTATCGAGTATCTTCCCTGCTGTGTCTTTTGAGTAGGGAGTGTTAGGTTCACGTCCAGAAAAAAGATAGACTTGCTCTTTTGGTAGAGTGGCAATGTATTCATCCAAGAGCACTCTCAACTGTAGAGATACTAAAACTTGTCTAGTTTTTTTCATCTTAGTAGTCGCACTGCTGAAAGTAATATGAGTTCCTATTTCATTCTTTTTAATTTGACAAACTTCTCCTATCCGTCCAGCCGTAAAGAACAAAGTAGAAATTAATGTTCTGTGCTTTATATTAATACTTTTATCCTCTAAAATTGTTTTTAGAACATTTTTATTAATAATTTCCGCTTTACCACTTCGGTTAATTTTTGGCATACAAACCAACTCTAATTACTGTTTTTTCTATAATACCGTCATTGAACCAATAAACGGTATAGTCTATATGTATATCTCTCAGAACCCTCTAGGCTATGGTTTATAGCTTTTTTAGTCTCTCTATCTTAGCTTTTGCCACTTTTCTCTTTGGTCCTTATTAATAGTAATTTGCAATAAGACTCAATCGGTCCAGAATAAGTATATTTTACGTACATGATAGTTTACAAGTATTTTAGTTGTTATATACTTTTGTTTATTTGTATTATTAAAACACTTTTTTATGGTTTATTTTAACAAAAAGCGCGCTTTTTGCTCTATATTTCTTCTGAGAGGTTATATTCTAAGTAAAACTAGTTAGAATGGCATTGTAGATGATTTTAAAGAGTGTCATTTGTATTGAAAGAAATCTACAAGAGAATTTAATATCATACCAGCTTTCTGGTTTTACTGTTTTAATTTATACCAGAAAGATAGTTTTAAGGTTAACCAGTTAAATGGTAAACTATATAGAATGTAAACCAGCTTACCAGAAATATTGAAAGCCCATGAAGATTATTACTGTCACAGGCTATAAAGGAGGAGTAGGAAAAAGTACGACAGCGATCCACCTTTCCACTTTCTTTAGTGCTCAAGGAAAAACTATTCTTGTAGATGGTGACCCAAACCGTACTTCAATCGCTTGGGCAAATAGGGGGAGTGTTCCGTTTGATGTTGCTGATGAACGACAAGCAATGAAAATGATTGGGGATTCAGAGTATGTAGTGATTGATACTCCAGCACGTCCTAATACCGACGATTTAAAAGAACTTGCTAAAGGATGTGATTTACTTGTTCTTCCGACTGCGCCAGACGTTCTCAGTTTGCAACCTATGTTGGAGACTGCTCGTGACCTTGGTGATGCCAATTATCGGGCTTTAATGGTTATCGTTCCCCCAAAGCCTAATAGAGAAGGTGAATTAATGCAAAAAGAACTGAGAGATAATAAAGTGCCTATTTTCAGAACAATGATAAGAAGAACTATTGCCTTTCCTAAAGCTGCTCTATTAGGTGTCCCTGTTCGAGATATGAATGAGCTACGTCTAAAAGAAGCATGGAAAGATTATGCGAACCTTGGGAATGAGATTTTGGAGATTCTAAAATGAGTGGGAAATATGGTGATTTAATTAAAGAAGCCAGAAAACAAGAAAACCAAAAAGATAGTTTACCAGTTAACCAGCAAGACAATAAGACAGAAAGCCAGATTACCAGTAGAGAATCAGACAGTCTTCGGGAGATTAAACAGGTCAATTTGAGTATCAAGGTTCCTGAATCCTTACGCCGTCATTGGGTTTCAGAGGCAAAACGTCAGGGAACTAGTTTAACTGCTGAAATTATGGAAGCTATGAAAAATAGATTCGGATTGCCAAAAGAATAGTTAATTTTTCCAACCAGAATACCAGAAATCTGGTTTTACAGTAGTTCATGATGCTCAACCCCAAAAAACGAAGTTCCTTTTTTCTGTACTTAGCAGGTGCCATTGCTTCTTCTTGGCAACTTTTAACGATGAAAGAACCATTCGTTTCTACAGTCGCAGACCCTATCAAGACTTGTACTGGTCTAGAAGTCAAGTCAATCGCTCTATCAAAACTGCCAGAAACGAAGTCTAAACCAGAAAAGGCAAAGATCCTCTTGCCACAGTCGGCTACTAAGACTAGCAGCACTAACAAAACGCTCAATGTAGTTGCCATCGGGCCAGTTCTTGGTTCTATGGATTCATCTGAGTTTAGAACTGACCTAGATTGTACTTCCCAAGGGTTTGTCTTGACTACAACAATCACAAGGTCTGATAACTTCAATGGTGCTGTCATGCAAAATATTAATTGGCATCCACGCATAGAAGCGACTATAGAGCTTCATCAACCTGAGATAGTGGTAGAGACAAAATGGAGCATGGTTTCCTCTACAGGTGCTTTAATTGTTAACGCCAAAACACCACCATTTTCAGAAGAAGAAAAGTATCCAATTATTGTTAGAAAATCAACTAAATAATCGGACATAACAAATACATTTAAAGTTACCCCAACTCACCAAACTTAGGACTCCACCAGCCTTTATCCGTATGAAAGTATACTACATCCTTATGTTTCTTGTCCTTCC
>CASBQB010000353.1 GCA_949127655.1 Chroococcales cyanobacterium PMM_0086
CATTATACACTTAATACGTTGTTATGAGAAATGTTGTTGGGATTATACAACGAAAAAACTTGTTGTTGTTGTTGTTCTTTATATTTGTTATTTATGGTTTTATCTTTACATGACATAAGGTAGCTCAAATGACATCCAGAGCATAAACAAACTAAATTATCTCTGCGATTATCAGAGGGATTTCTGTTCCAATGATGGACTTGCAGTGTATAAGCCCTACGTTGAGATTTGGTTAAATCTTCAGATTTCTCTCCAGGTTTTATGCCAATTCTGCAGCATTTTTGACACTGCCAATTGGCTGCTTCTTTGAGAGTGGTTGCAATGAAATCCCAGTCTTTTGGATAACCCATATTAGTCATTTTAGGGATTTTTTTTCAATAAAAATGAAGCACTAATCAACTAATTATTCGGAATATATTTCCACATCCGTTTATCGAACTTAAAACTCATTGGTGGTTCTAATTCCAATTTTAAGTCACTCCTGGAGAGGATTAATTAGATAATTAAATTCCACTGGAACGATAGCTGAGGGAACTTTTAAAATAGGACTTTCCTTTGCCTCTAACCACTTTTTCCCTATTTGTTGTAAAAGAGGATAAGCTGAAACCTCCTGCCAATTAGAAGGTAAATCCTTAATATCAACTTCGATAATGACCAGATTATCAGGAATTTGAGCACGCATTGCTACTAGAGGAATCTTATCACTTTCGATATGGACAAAAACTTCTAGTGTTGCTAATGCCAAACTTTCTGCCGTATAAACTATTTTACAACCTTGCTCCTTCCAACGTCCTGACGTATATAATCCTCCTTCTCCACTGAAGGCGGTGTTTTGGTGTTTCTGTTTACAGAGTCGCCAAACTTCCATTAACCAAAAATTCCATATTCAGCACGGTAGAGCAGTTCTTCAACCTTTTTAGAACCTGAGTCAGTCGCTAAGGCGTATAAGGGAGTTTGGCCACCTAACGCCTCTTTAGGGTTCGCTAACCAGCGCCCTTGTTTCTGCTTTATCCTCAAATAACTCTAATGCTTGTTGAGTAATACGTTCAAACCGTTCTAATCTGTCTGCTAGTGTTGATTTAAGAACAGGATTGGTTTTCACGAGCGCGACTTTGGGTACTTTCGGAAATGCCTAAAATATTACGAATCGTTCCTTTTCCGACTTGAAAACGCTTTGAGACAGCTTGAACCGCTTCATATTTAGGTAAGGTTTGTGTCATTTACTTTATCCCTTGATAAGATAATGTATATTCATTCAACTGACTATATTTTACCTTCAATTGACGGTTATTGACAAAATGTTGCCTCAGCAGTTTTAGTCGATATTACAGATAAGTCCATTTACTCTTCGAGGAGCGGGGCAAGGGCGCGTTAAGCTAAATTTTTTAATCGGACATAATCGGTTATAATAGGCTAGAATCAGACCAATAATCGGACATGATGTTTCGGTGATGGAAGACATTAAAATCACGCAAGAACTGCTGCTGTTGATAAGTGACCTTGATGAGTTTAAAGGGACTTGGCAAGCACTTAATACTTTAGCTCTCTGTTAGGTTGGCAGCACTGCGTAAAATTGCCACTATTGAGAGTATTGGCTCATCTACCCGCATAGAAGGAGCTAGACTTTCTGATAAAGAGGTGCAAAATCTATTATCGAACTTAGATAAAGAAAGTTTTGCGAATCGTGATGAAGAGGAAGTTGCTGGATATGCCGAAGTTATGGACATTATCTTTTCCTCTTGGGAGTCTATTCCTTTTACCGAAAATTACATCAAACAACTTCATTTAATCTTACTTAAATACAGTCCAAAAGATGTAAGGCATCGGGGTGAATATAAAAAGTTTTCTAATAGTGTTCAAGCGTTTGATGCAGATGGAAAAAGCTTAGGTATTGTATTTGAAACTGTTTCACCGTTCGATACACCTCTAAGGATGGCCCAGATTACTAACTGGACTGCTGATAACCTTGTTTTAAGAGAGATTCATCCACTTTTGATAATTGGGGTATTTATTGTGACGTTTTTAGCAATCCATCCCTTTCATGATGGTAATGGTCGTTTATCCAGAATTTTGACAACTCTTTTGCTTCTAAAGTCTGGTTATCTCTATGTGCCTTATTCTTCTTTAGAAAGCATCATTGAAGAAAGTAAAGAGGGGTATTACCTTGCACTTCGTAAGACTCAAGGCACTTTTAACCAAGATGAGACAAATTGGGAACCTTGGCTATTATTCTTTCTTCGCGCCCTGCAACGTCAAAAGAATAGACTACAAGCCAAACTCAAAAATGAAAAGATTATGGCTTCAACTCTTTCTGCTCTCTCAATATCCATCATTGAACTAGCCTCAGAGCATGGACGTGTGACTACACAAGCCATTGAAAAGGTCACGGGTGACAGCAAAAGTACTATTAAGGCACGGCTCAAAGAACTTACAAATGATAATATTTTAGTTCGCTATGGACAGGGGAGAGCCACTTGGTATGGACTTAGTTGAATACAGTTTACAAAAGTTCCCGCCTTAATAGTATTAATCTACTACTTTGACCCCGCAAAACGCCGCATAGGCAATACCAATTGCATCCAAACGACTTCTCCCTACCCCATTCAATTCAAATAATGCGCTCAAAGTATCTGTGACTTCTTCATTGTCGGCCCTTCCCGACCCTAAATGCGCCTTCCACATAGAGGGGTAAAGATGAACAGGTACAATTCCTCCTTCTCGATAACAAACCAACTGAATTACTCCTGCTGCTTCTAAAACAGTTCTAGTAGTTTTAGGATTCTCACCAATTATTGGAATTTCCATAGCTACATTGTTCGGTTGGAACTCTCGTAGAAGTGTTACTAAATCCTGCTCTAATTCCCATAGTCTTTCTGATGTTGGACGTTTCTTGGTTGTTTCAACTATGCCATAATCTACTATTCTCGGTAAATCATAATTATTTTCTTTTCCTTCTAAGACTGCCCATCTAACCACTGCTAGACCAGGATCAAAACCCATCCATCTTCTCATTGTTGCTCTGGTAACTATTTCAGTTCGTGTTGTTGTCGGAGGGGTATCTAATAGCTTAGTAAGAATGGCTTCTAAGTTATCTACTCCCAATTTTTCTTGACACTTTTGTACTTTGGATAAAAGACTTGGTGGAAGCTGCCAAGAGAAATTTTCTGCTTCTGTATAAGATTTTTCAGATTGTTCAAGGTTATTTGTCTCTAGCGTAGATGATGAGCCATTTTTGGTCACTTTGGTACATGGAGTGGAAACGTTTCCACACCCTATACTAACCCGAACTTTAGCGACAAAAGGATGACTTGTCACAGTGTGTTTAGCAATCATCCTGTCACTCCATTTAGACCATTCTTCATCGAATAAGAACATCCTTACAGCATGATGCTTGTCTTGAATAGTTCTTCTTAGTCCATGTTCGGCATTAGCACCCACAGCATAGAGAATAGCCTCTCTTAAAGTACCTAGTTTTAATTCCACTTCAACATCTTTAAAACCAGCTATACGGTAGGCTTCCAGACGATGAAAGCCATCTGCAAGCCAGTAAGAAGTGTCATCATAAAAGACCACAATAGGAGGAAAACGATGTCCTTCTTTTATCTCTTTCGCATATTCAGCAACTGTCATTTGATTAATGGAGGACCTGGCTTGTGTACCACCATCTGTCCGAATCTGACTTAGTAATAATCTCATTCATCTCCCTTCCTAGCGCTTGCGATAAGGGACATCAAGTTTAGCGACAGCCATACGTTTAACCAATTCTCCTCGTCGGTCATATTTAGCTGTCGTAGCGGGGTCAGCATGACCGACCAATTTTTGCACAGTGAGTAAATCAGCATTAGTCTCCAAGAGATTACTAATAAAAGTACGGCGGAGGTCATGGGGAGCCGCCTGAGGTATACCAGCTTGTTTGGCTCTTTTTAGCAAGACATTCATCACCACTTGGTCACTCATTTGTCGTACCTGTATCCGTCCCACTTGGTCTACAGGACAAAGCAACGCACCAGGACTTGCTCCTCTAGTTGCTAACCAATCTTCTACCGCTCTTATGGCTCCCTCTGGCAAATAGGTAATTCGTTGCTTATTACCTTTCCCACGGAGAATGGTCAAAGCTCCTGTTCTAGGGTCAAAATCGGACACAGCCAAAGAAACCACCTCACTTCGTCGCAAACCCCCCATTAAAATCCCAATCATCGCCACATCCCTAACTCCTGCATTTGTGGGGTCATTGAAACAGGCCTCCATCAAAGCAGCAATTTCCTTTCCTTCCAAAGCCCGACCCCGTGGCAA
>CASBQB010000354.1 GCA_949127655.1 Chroococcales cyanobacterium PMM_0086
GATGACATTGGAATAGAAGAAATTATTAATAAAGAAATAGGAATAAAGCCAGGCGAAATAGTAACAAGTGGACAGATGGTTAAAGGAATTATCTTAAATGGATTAGGATTTATATCTAACCCACATTCCGCACTTCAAAATTAGGTATCAAGATTTTTGGCATAAAGTACTAAAACTAAGAAGAGAAATTTTCTTCTTTGTTTTGAACAACTCAAAAAACCGCATAAAAAGTCTTTTTTCTCAACAATAAGCAATTTTATTCGACAAGGATTTGAGGGATATTTGTTATCCTAAATTAATTGGTTATTCTTAAATAATAGTTGATTTAGATTGTCTAGTTAGTATATTGTTTAAGCTAAGAATATACATAATATTTTCGACATCCCTCTGGTAAAAATTCCAAGATATTAGAACGTTCTTTTGTTAAATTAACAACTTGTTTAGTTCCATTTAAAATAACAACATGAATACCTTGGAAACATTGAAATATCCATCTTAGAGTAGGATTACTAGTTAATTTATTTAATTGGTTTTTAACTCCTGTTTTTAATTTTTTTAACTGATTTCTTAGCTCTCTTTGCCCCAGATTATAAACTAATAAAGAAAGAGACATTAAACATAACATTGTCTCGACTCTTTCTGGGTTTTTTACAAAAAAGCTATCCGCAAAAAATAAAGGATCTTTAAGAAATCTAAATCCTCTTTCACACGACTGTTGATTTTTATAAGCAGTCAATATTTCTTCTGGATTTAATTTGTTTTCATCTATTAAATTAGTTGCCAAGATAAATCTTCCAGCTTCTTTTTTTCTCTTTGCTATTTCTTCAACTCTCAACTGAATTTCTCCCTCTATTTTATAAATACTTTTCTTATCTTTTGATTGACTCTCAATTAGATTAACTTCTTCTATTTTAAAAAGATTATTTTTAGAATTTATTTCTTGGAGTTTTTTTTGTGCTTGTTCTGGATTAGTAAATTGTTCTTTTCTTAATTGATTCAGCTTTTTCTCAATCTTTAGTTTTTCTTTTTTCAGTTTTTCTTCAAGTTGATTTAAGTCACTTATTTTTCTTTTTACGCTTTCTACTATTAGCCAGATTTGATTAATTCCTCCATAGTTTATTGTTTTCTCTTTCCATTGATAGCCTTCTAATTTTAAGATTTTTCTTCTCTCTTTTTCTTTCTCATCTATCTCTTCTATTTCTACATTGTTCACTAACTCTTTTGCTTTTTTTATGGTCATTGGCACTCTACTTATCCATAATAAATCTTTGATTAATTGCAAATTATCTTGACTATATAATGCACTATCACAGACCATAATATTGTCAAAACTTATTTGTTTTTTAAACTCTAATAATATTTTACCAAATACAGCTTTATCAGACTCATTACCATCACCTGCCCTCATAAATAATGGAATATCTCCATCACTACTTGTTATCAAATCTAAAACACATTGTTTCAAGTCAGGGCGATGGTCACGACTATAACCGTGAGTTATTGTTATAGGTCTTTCTTTAATTATTTCTTCTTCTAGTTCTGGCTTTTCTCCTTTAAGATATTTTCCATGCAAGTGAAATGATGTAGCATCTAAATGGCCATACTTTATTTGTATTTCAAATTTTTTAAGAGTGGTCAACACTATTTCTAGAAAAATATTATTTAAGCCAAACTCAAATAATTCATCCATTACTCTCCCGATTTTATCGTCATTTATATACTGGCTTTTTATTCCTTGACCTAATAATTCTTCTATTGCTTTATCTTCAAAAAACTGACTAAATAAATATAATGGTTTTGAAACAAATCCTAATCCATTTAAGATGATTGCTTTGACTATTTGTCCAGATGTTATTTTTTCTCGGCAATCTGTTCCTAACTTAGAGTTAATTATTTCAACTATTCCTATTTCATCAATTATTCCAGCTACTATTCCTAAGTGGTCCAGATTTTTAACTTGTACTTCTTTGATTAAAGACAATTTCTGTCCCTCGGCTTTTGAGAAAAGTTTATTATCTCATTAAATTTTATCGATTTTTTATATATCTAGCGCAGCTTCTCTTAACCAGTCTTTGTGTACTTAAAATAAAGTGCGGAATGTGGGCTAGAATGTTGCTAGAAGTAAACAGAATCAAAGATTGTAAATGATCAGCTAAATCTCCTTGGGCTATAGAATTTTGCCTTAAAAAAGCTCTATACAAATCCACCCTGCGCATTTCTACCCCGTCAAGAGTATGGTCTCGATGGAAATTGTTATAGTCAGATTTTTCTAACTCCTTCCAGGTAGTTTGCCAATTAATACTTTCTCCGAGTAAGCCGATTTGAGAATCAGAATAAAATTTTTTGATAAAGGAACTTAGCCATCCTTTTCGTAAAATCCAGCAATCATCTTGCAGAAATAAAAAGTTGTCGTATTGGGGAAAATTGCGCCACCCGTATTCCCAGGCTCCCGGATTGAAACCAATATTGAGACGCTCAAGGACAGGTACAGCGGCTAAGTCTGCTGTCAATAAGTCGGCTTTAAGATTGGCAGAATCCCCATTGCATACTATTGTCGCCTCAAAAGGCGCACCTGCCTCAATTGAGCGAATTTGACCAAGCAGTTTCAATAATGAGCCACTTTCTCTGCCTGACCAATATGAAATGATTACCGCGTTTTTCATTCTTCTCGCCTCGAACTAAAAACTAGTTTATGATAGATAGACTAATATGTTAAACTGAAATAGACTGTTCAAGACGCATTAAGCCTTTAAAAGTAGACAAAGCTAGTAGACAATAGTTGATGTAGTATTGAACATAAGCTGTAAATCAATCAAGAACTAATGACCATGTGCTATAGATGGGCGTAGTATACATAGGTGATCGTGCAGCTGGTAAAACCCATTTAGCTTTAGAATTGGCTAATCCCCAAAATCATTGCGTCAAGGTGAGTTATCCTGACTATAATGTACTAAAGTCTCAATTGTATAGCCAAGAGATAGCAAGCACTGTAGCCACTTCTCAAACAACAGATACCAGACAACTCGATATACAAGTTCAATTACCCACAGGCCTAAGAAATATTAGCCTAGACTGGATAGATAGTTCAGGTGAAAATTGGCGGGAATCTTGGCAACAACACAACCCGCAAAAATGGCAATCATTTCTAGATATTTTGCGAGAGAGTGAGGGTATATTACTTATTCTATCTCCTTATCGAGAGATCATCACCATCGGTAATCCAGAAGATTTTATCACCGAACAGCAATGGTGTAATCGCTTTGCAGGTTGGGTGGATTTCTTTGAGTCTCAATGCCCAAAATTACGTCACCTCCTGTTATGTTTAAATAAAGCTGACCTCTTTTGTAACATACAACAAGAAGGTAAACTATTAGGTTATAGTCCAGATAATTCTCAACTTAACTGGCAACAAAGAAACGATCATGTTTTTAAAAGGTATTTTAGACCAATTAAACAGCAAATCATCGAATTAAATAGAAAGACAGATATCAACTCAGTTCGTTATTTTATTACCACCATTAAAAACCGCTATCTATTGGAACTTCCCTGGATCTATCTGGGCACATTTTTAGGATACTAAATACTATGGGGAATATTCGGATTATCGGTCCTCGTTCATCAGGTAAAACAACCTACTTATCAGCTTTAGCTAGCTTTGGGAAAAAAGGCAAGTCATTTACTGTTACCCCAATTAATGAGGAATCTAGACGGTTATTAGATTACGCAGAAAATAAGTTAAAACAAGGCGAAAGATTAGCCGGGACTGATAAAATCAAAATAGACGAATTGCCAGATTACTTGTTTTTAATCAAAGGAAAAAAGGGATTAAAAAAATATCAAATAGATTTGAATGCTAAAGACTATCCAGGAGAAATATTTGATACTTTAGCTCAATCAGAAGAACTAGATCAAGATTTACAAGAGTATACAAACCATTGTTTAATGAAAGATGTTGTCGGCTGTTTAATCATGTTAACTGCCTGGGAAAAAGGCGCAGATAGAACATATCAAAAAGCCTTAGATCACTTGATTAGATTGATGGATAATCAGCAAAGAACCAAAAATTTACGTTTAGCTGTAGTGATGAGTAAGTGTGAAAGGGGGGAAATCTGGCCAGGTAGAATAGAACCAGAAACAGACTTATTTGGTCTACATTTACCCAACACCAAAGAACTCCTACAAGAAAGAATACCAGCCAAGAATCTAGGCTTTTTTGCCTTATCTGCCTTTGGGGTATTAGGAAAAAATGATCCACGTCCGAACCGAATTGATGAAGTTGGCAAAGAGGGAAAACATTCAGTTTTAAGAGATCCTGATCGTTGGCAACCTTATAATCTAATTGAACCTCTTTTGTGGTTAAGTGGAGGTTAATTAGATGGGTTTTTGGAGTAAAAAAGAGTCAACCAAAGGACAGGAATATAGAGAAGAAAGTGCAACTTTAAGGGTGATCGGTGATAGAACAGCAGGAAAAACCACCTATATGGCCGCATTAGCTTACTGGCCTAATGCTAACCCTGATAGTCCTGTTCAAACGGTTGTCCCAGTTGGGGAAAACGGACAAGAACTCATTCAACAAGCTAGGAACATCTTAGAACAGGGATTAAACTTAGAACCAACTCCCTTAGATTCTACTGTAGACGATCTCAAAGACTACACTATCAGTATTAACCTAAAAAATGAATATACTTGGCTAGAGAGGAAAGTTAAACTCACCATCAATTGTAAAGACTATTCAGGAGAGTTCTTTAGAGACCTTTTATATAAAGCAGGAGACCCCTCTTTAGAGGCCTATTTAGAAGACTGTCTGATCGCTTCAGGTATCCTCTTTCTGATAGATGGAACCTCATATAGAAAAGATTCAGAATATGCAACAGGTATGGAGAGGTTTCTCCTAGAGTTAGATAGAAGCGAATTAAACCCCGGACATAAAAGGAGAATAGCTTTAGTGATGACTAAATGCGAACAACCAGAACTCTGGGTAAATCGCCATAAACCAGACTATATAATTGATTCTCGCTTTCCCCAAGTCAAACAGAAACTAGAAAACTGGTCTAAAAACTCTCAAGGAGAGGTTAATTATTTTATTACTTCTGCCTTTGGAGTTTTGGGGAATCAATACCCAGAACCCAACGCTGTAAAAACTCAACGTCTCCAAGAAGGTACTAAAGCTGTTCTTAAAGACCCTAAACGCTGGCGACCTTTTGGTTTAGTTTCCCCTATCTATTGGTTATGTACGGGAAAACGTCACAAACAACTAGATCAGATATGAAGGAGAATCAGGATAATGATTGAGATCAATCAATTTAGTACGGGTATTCAGTATGAAAAAACTACCGATGGTGGCTGGGTATCACGAGGTTTTACAGGACAATTTATTAATATCACCCTAGACCCTATCCCAGAAGCGATCTTGAAGGCAATAAGTAACAAAGAATTCGCCATAGCAGAGGGAACAGTCACGGAAAAACCCGCTTTAATTGGACGAGAAGTCAGACACAATGGTCAAACATGGTCAGTTTTAGCTGTGATTATTCAAGCAGTGGATGATTTTGGCAGGAACTTTCCAGCTTATCGCTACTTTTATACAGAGGGTAGGGGGAATTTAGAGAGGTTAGTCCGCTGGTGGATAGCAGAGAATTCCCCTATTTTTAATCCCTTTGAACAGGTAGAAGTCATATTTTATGAACCTGACTCAGATATTGAGATTCCTTTAACTAACTTTCAAGAATTATTGAGTGGTTCAGCGCCGATTGTGATTACTGAACACCAACAATGTTCTCCTCTGATTCTCAATAGAATAGCTGACAAGATAGCAAGTCAAAATGATGTTGCTTGGGCTTACAATGTAGGAGGATTAGACTATCCTAAGAGTTTTCATATCATCTATCCTAGTAGTCCTGAAGCAGGTGAGTTAATCGCGCAAGTCATTCGGTCTAAACCTGCCTCTGTTGGTCTTATTAAGGGTGAACATGGTCTTAAACTGGCTATTCAAAATTTGATGAACAGAGAAGAGATCAGTGTTGAGTATTTAGAGACCTTAGAAATAGCCTTAACTGACTCACAAATTGATGATAAACTTTGGAAGTCTTTATTTGATGGAAAAGGTGCCCGTGAAGCGATCTCTCAAGAGATGTATAACTCTAATATGGTGCGATTATTGACCCTCCAGGCTATTATTTTACCACTTACCTTACCTGATTTTTTAAGCTGGTTACAAAACCGCAGTAAGGAAAAAACACATTATGAGACTTCTCTTAAGTTTCAGTACGAAATAGTTAAGAAAATAGGCAGAAAAGCGCCTAAAATTGCTGATAAAGTGAGTGAGGGGGTTAACTTAATTATCCTAGAACTCTTACATCAACCAGACTTATTAGAATCAACAATCTGGTTGTTAGGTTCTAATCAAAGTATTTGGGCAAATCTCTATCATTTTGACCTTAAAAAGCAGATTGATCATGACCTATCTTTAATGATGGACTTCGGCAAGGGTAAAAAAGATGTAAAATTTCATCTAGTACCCCAATGGCAACCTATCTGGAATCAAATTAAAGGCTTTTGGCGTTTAGCTGATGCTAGTCCTCTAAGTCAGTATTTACCCATAGCTGAATTATTCGATCATTTAGCAGACTATAAATATTCTGCAGTCTTTTATCAGATTTCTCAAGGTTCAGTCCCAAAAGCAGTATTTACAAAAGTTACAGGCAATTCATATAAATGTACTTTATATAAACTAAAGATAGAAAAATACGTTTCTAAATTAGAATTAGTCTGGTTAGCTTTAATAAAAATTGGAGGTCGTATCGTGCCAGTTTATTTAGTTGTTCCTTTAATTATTTTAGTATTTTTATTGGGAGGGATAACAGGACGGGTTACTAGTGAAAAAAAAGCAGAGGTCGAAAATTCTGCAAATTCCCCAAGTCCTTCAGATTTTTCATCAACAAAACCCAAGTTTAAACTAGACATGAAGATAGCCGAAGCGAAGATTCCTAAAACTTATGCAGCCTTACAAGAGTTAATTAAACCAGATGGTAAAACTGAAAAAATTATTAATATATTAAATCAATCATTATTAGGTAATGTTAAACTTAAAATAGAAGACTTAGATCAACCAGATTTTGGAGATGCTAAAACTCAAAAAAACTGGATTAATGCTATCTTTGTATATCAGAAACAAAATAAACTACAATCAGATGGCACTATCGAGAAGAATGGAGAAACATTTAATAAACTAAAAGCTGACATCAATAAACCATCGCCCAAAAAATAACAACAATGAAGATAATTAAACATTTATCTGCCTTAACTTTAGCTGAGGTATTATGAGAATTTACCTCTATTTAATAGCAGGATTAACTTCAGCCTTAATGGGATGGAATATAGGCCAGTTTTTCATAAGTGACTTGAAAATACTTACAGTCTTTCCTTTTCCAGAAATGATCCTCTTTCCCTGCGTAGCTGTCTCTCTAGCAATGGGGATGATCCTCAATGAAATCTTGATCAGCAACCCGACTAGAATTAGTTTATGTCTGAGAAAAGTCACCAAACCTCTCCTGATAGCTTTAGGATTAGGGATAGGAATAGGCCTGGTTTCTGGTGGTCTATCAGCTATTTTACTGCAGCCTAGTCTCAGTATTCCTCCACTATTAATTAGAGTCTTAGCCTGGTTATTGATAGGATTAGCAGTAGGATTAGCAGAAGGGTTGTCTTGGCGTTGGCAAACAATAGAAGCAGGCGATCCTCAACGCTTTTGGAAACGTTTGATAATCAGTATTCTGGGTGCATCTTTAGCAAGTCTACTAGCAGCAACTCTTTTTGAAACCTTTCGTCATTCAATTTCAGGAACAATCTTAAAAAATGCAGAAGATCCCATTGGTTTCTCTCTTTTAGGAATCCTCTTAGGACTAACCTTTAGTTTAACTAATTCCCCTAGTTATCTGATCGCTTTAAGAGCAGGTGCTGGTTTTGAGTATACTACAGATACCGAGGAAGATTATGATTATGATGATCAAGAGGAGGAAACTGACCAGACTGAAGAGGAAATTAGAGACACACTCCCAAAAATCCTCTATCCAAGAATTAATAACCCTGTTTTAAAGTTTGTTAGTCGTAGTCAAGGAAGAAGGATAGAAGAGGGACTCTCTATTCAATTACCGAATAATCGTAAAATAGCTAAATTGACCATTGGGTCAGAAGTCAATGCAGACATCTATATTCCCCATCTTCCCCCCCAGATAGCTACACTGAAACTAGAATCACGTCAGACTCTATTGGTTCCAACCAAAAAGCACTTTAAGCAGATTTTTATCAATGGTAGAAGAATCCCTAATAGTGATCCTGTTGCTTTAAAACACAATAATCTAATTGCCTTCACCACTCAAGAAGATCCAGAAAGTATCCATGAGAAAAAAACCTATCGCTTTATTTACTATAATCGCTTCCTTGACCCCCAAGCTTAGTCTATCTCTAATTTTAGCCTGGGGCATATCCTACCCCTCAAACGGCTTAGAAAAGGTTAAAAAAGTAACTATCCAAGGCTATCCTAGTGTCACCGATGATCAGGTTACAGTCAGGGTGAAGGTTGAACAAGATAATAATAAGCCAATGGTGGAGTTAAAGAAAAAAGACTTCCAAATTAGAGTAGATAAGAAACTGCAAAAAAAATATGACTGGAAATCTCCAGAAGAATCCGTTCCTCCGCCTGCTTGGATAGTAGTCTTATTAGATATGAGTGGGAGTATGAATTCTCTAGATAGCTCTGGTACTAGTAAAATACAAGGTGCCGTACAAGCAATCAGAGAACTAGTAAATGTTTCTATACATAGGGGGGGAGATACTCAAATTTCCATAGTTCCCTTCGGCGAAAAAGGGGGTAATTGTCTTGGGTTTGAGGAGTATAAAGAACTATCAGGAATAGATAAATTTTTATCAGCAAGAGATGTCAAATTACAGACCTCTCTCGACTATTTAGCTAGTCAAACTCCCTGCGCTTCAACTAATATTTATGATCCCCTTAAACAGGCAGTCAAACTCTTAGGAAATAAAAAAGATCCCCGTTTTCACCCTCATCTAAATAAAGACAACCCATCTGTTAAACCCAACCAACCACAACCAAGACTTTCGATCATTGTTCTCTCTGATGGGTATCAGAATACCCTCAATGAAGGCCAAGACTTTGCTAAGTTAAGGAATATCCTAGAAAACAATAGAGAGAGTGACAACCCGATCATCATCCATACACTCGGTTATGGCATCACTCCTGAACAATTAGGAAAGAAATATCAATTAGGACATAAAGCTACTCGTGGGGATATCTTTGCTAAAAAAGTCCCTGAAGGTGAATATGTAGATCAAGAAAGGATGAGTCAAATAGCCAAAATAACAGGGGGTATTGCTGAATTCTCTGCAGATGCTAAAGAAGTGACAGAACGTCTAGAACTCTTTTTAAATTCTCTCTTAGGTGAGTATGAAATTTCCTACACTCACCCAATAGCAGAAAGAGGCAGCAAACATCAAGTTACTGTCAAAATACAAGGGGTAACTTCTCCACCTGGACTATACACTATCACAGTCTTTGGACGTTCCCTCTCCCTTTCCATCCGCTTGATTATCTTGGGTGTTACTCTATTGTTAATTGTTTTTGGGGGTATTGTTCCTTATTTCTTCTGGGGACGACATCTCAAGGCAGAAGCGGAAACTAATTAACTAGCGATGAAACTACTAAGTTTAAATTCCTTTCTTTTCTTCTTTATCTTAGGTAATTTAACTTTTGCCGTTTTGAAACTTCCTCTATTGTTCCCTCAGCAAAAGACCACTTATCAAAAGATTACTTGTCCTCCTACTCCTAAAAATGTGCTAGAAGCTAATCAACTAAAATCTATTTCTATTAGTGCTTTTTCTACTCAACTATCTGGTTTGGTAACCCCTGATCGTGATCAAGGCTATATCTTTAAAGCTAATGCTGGTCAAAAATTTAAATACAATAAATTAGATGATGTTTGTATTTGGGTCTATACTCCTAATAATCAGCTAATGACTAGCTCAACTTTTCCTATAGATGGTAAGTATATCATGCAGGTTGCCAGTCTCCAACAATCGGTCAACTTTGATATCTATGTCAGTTTAGAGGTTAACCCCAATATTAAGCAGGAAATTAATGAAAACCTAGCCAAATTAACTCCATTTGAAGAACCTTCTCCTGTTTCCCCAAAACTTGAGCCTGACCCTTCAGAAAAGATTGTCTTTGAAGAATTATTAAACAGTCATTTTGATAATCTGAGTAATCAATATTATAATATAGCATGGTCTGAGCTATCTCCTGCTTTGCAAGAAATCCTCAAAGATCCTCAACATTATAAGAATATCTGGCAACATTTTGACACTCTTAAATTACTGCAACTTGAGATACTCTCAAAAACTACAGATAGAATATCTTTAACTATAGAAATAGAATATTCTTTAGATTATCAAACTAATCATGCTATGGGTCAAGTCAAATTGTTGTTTGATCCTATATATTCTAAATGGTTAATTGACGACATAGAAATATATTCGGAGAAACCTGAGCAAGAAAAGACCTATTAAGAATTAAAATTATGGTTAAATATATTTTTGAACTCAAAGTAGAAGAAAACCAAAAACCCTGTCAATATGCCCTAGACTTAAAGCTAAACCAAGAAAACTCTCCAGAGAGTATCTTTACAGAAGAAATAAAGACAAGTCTAAAAAATAGCCTAGAGAAACAGAGTAGCTGTAAGATTAATGGAGGACACCTAAATCAAATTATAAAAACCTGGTCACAAGAGATAAAACAGGGATTTAGAACAACTCAAATGACTCTCAACCTACCCCTAGCAATTTTGGAAAATCTTAACCAATTACAAGAGAAAGGCTACCAAGATAAGCCAGAATTAATAGAACCTCCCTGGAGTGAAATAGAACCAACAGAAGGAATATTACCACCATTAACTCTAATACCCGAATAGAATATGTTAAACGTTACCCTAGTTCCTAATCGTGAATTTCTAACCGCACAAGCAGCCACTCAGAAAGTGTTTGCCATGTTGAAATTACGCCCAAACCTCGAAGTATCCCAGACTCGACCAGCGACTAATTTTGTCTTTCTGATTGATACTAGTGGTTCAATGTATGAAGTAGTTTTAGGTAAAAGTATCGCAACAGGCAAAGTATATGAAATGGATGGACAGACATATCAACAAGTCACAGGCGGAAAAAGCAAAATAGATGTAGTAACAGAATCACTGATCGCCCTAATTAACTCAAATAAACTAGGTCAAAACGACCGTATAGCGATTATTCAATTTGATGATCAAGCTTCAACCGTTCTTGGACTAACCTCAGCTACAGAAAAAGTCAAAATAGAAAAAGCCATAGAAAGCTTAAAAAGCTTTTCAGGGGGGACTCAAATGGGAAAAGGCATGAAAGAAGCCTTTAAGTTATTATCGAATGAAGCGATGAGTAGTCGTCGAGTCCTGATCTTTACAGATGGGATGACTTTTGATGAAGAAGTTTGTCGAGAACTAGCAGCCGACTTTGCTAATGGTAACCTACCTATTACAGCTTTAGGTATAGGACAGTATGCAGAAGACCTGCTGATCCATCTAGGAGATACAACAGGAGGTCGTCTCTTTCATGTAACCACAGAAGAAGAAAATGGAGTCGCAGTCTCTATCGGTGACCTACCCAATAAAATTATCCAAGAATTTACACAGGCTCAACAAGATGTTATAACTAACCTGTCTCTCTATGTAAAGACTGTTCAAGGTGTAGAATTAACTCGTATTGCGCGGGCCTATCCAGAACCTGCAGAATTTGCCCTCACAGAAGAACCATATCACATCGGAAATGCTGCAGCCAATGATGAAACAGTCTTTATATTAGAATTTAGCATCACCAATCGACCTGCTGCCAAAGTTCGCATCGCCCAACTTGGATTAACTTACGATGTTCCTGGAAAAAACCAAAGAGGAGAACTCCCCCCACAAAACTTGATTATTCAATTTGTGGCAGGAGAAGTCAACACCCCTTTTAATAGCGAAGTAGCCGGATATCTTCAGCAACTTAGTACAGTAGGCTTAATTAAACAAGCAACTCAACTGGCCCAGAGTAACCCGGAAAAAGCTGAACAACTGCTAGAGGCGGCACGCCGTATGACTCTGAGGATAGGCAATGAAGCCATGACAGAAACAATTATCAACGCCCAAGATGAACTACGCAAAACCCGTAAAATTTCCGATAGTACCCGCAAAACAATCAAAATGGGAGCCCAAGGAAAAACAATACGGATGAATGATCAACCAGATGAACAACTTCCTGAAGAAGTAATTCGTCGAATAGCAGGAACCTAAAAACAATTACTATTGATCAATAGGAGAATCAAAAATGACTCAGGTTTGTTCAATTTGTTTTCATGAAAATCCAGATGGTGTGGTTTTCTGTGAAGCTTGTGGAATAGAATTAACATCAGTTCCTACCACCACAACACCCCCTCCACCACCAAGCGTAATAGAGGAAAAAACTCCCCTAATATCACCCCTAATAGAGGAAAAAACTCCCCCACCACCAAGCGTAACTACAAGCATACAAGTAGAAGCACCTACCCGGCTGATTTCTAAAAATCCTGGTTCACCTGTTGCCCAATTTCCCCTAGAAGGAACTAGCTTACTGATTGGGCGATTCGATCCCGATCTCGGTCCTGTAGAAATTGATTTAGAAGGGTTTCCAGGTGACGATACTATCTCTCGAAATCATGCAGAAATCTACTTTGAGGGTGGTTGCTGGAAAATCAAAGACCTCGGTTCTGTAAATGGTGTCTTTATTAAAAAGGCAGGTCAACCCCGTTTCGGTCCAAGAATAGTGGCCCCAGAAGTTATTAACACCCTAGATGAGATCTCGATTGCTAAAATTCGTTTTCTCCTGGAATAAAGCAGTAAAAGTCACAAATCTTTATAGCATTCTTGTAATAATTTCAAAGCTGGATGTTGAGCATTAAACTGGAGAATTTCCTGCTCTATTTCTATACTTTGAAAAGGAACTATTTCTACAACACTATTACTATAGGCTATGACTTCTAGACTTTTAATAAAATCGCTAGTCCAAACAACTTCTTTAGGGGGAAAATAGCACAGAGAAAGATAATCTATCAGATAACTTCGGGCCAGACCTGGTAAAATGTCTTCAGTTAAAGGTGGCGTATACCAAAAGCCATCTTTCCAACCCCACAGATTACCAGTAGTGGTTTCTAACCAATTTCCCTGTGAGTTGATTAAAATAGCCTCTCTTTTTCCCTGACCTTGTGCTTGTTGCAAGGCTAACCAAGCTCCCAGATAGTTACCTGTCTTATAATGAGCTAAAGAACGACAATATAGAGGCTGTTTGGAGACCCATCCTTTAATCCCTTCTACTTGCATTTCTAGTAAATTAGTAGGTAGAGTTCTGCCAGTAATCCATTCTCGACCATCTGGAAAGATGGCAATTCTTAAAACAGGATAATCTTGCGCGAGAAGTTCTGTACCTTGGTGAAGATGATCCCAATTAGGATCTTGCCAAGCAAAAGACTCTAAAGTCTGTGAAAGACGGTTACAATGGGCTTGCCATTGCGTTAAGGGATGTTCTAGAAGCTTTTGATAAATACGCAGAGTTGTAAAAACAGTAGCGCCATAGAGAAGGGCTGGATCTCTAATCGATAAAGAGATCGTATCTTCTTGATGAAGTGAGCCACTGTACCAGAACATAAAATCATAGATTAATTGTACTATTATTTAACAATAAGGAAGAGAAAGTTTGACCTAGTAGTTCCGACTACTCAAAGATAAATTTTACATTTGATTATTTTGATGCAGTTGCTAGCATAATAACAAAAATTACTCCCTGAGGAGAAATTACAAGATAACCCTGAACCTCTATACTGAAATATGAGATAAATTAAAAAGTTTAACTCGTTTTTTTTTACTTGAGGCGATTATTCAATCAATGGTTGAATAGTTTACCGGTAAGGCAATCGTGAGGTATTTTTGTGAAAAGAGTATTAGGGATTATTCTTGGTGGTGGCGCAGGTACACGCCTTTATCCTCTAACAAAGTTAAGGGCCAAGCCGGCCGTACCACTAGCTGGGAAGTATCGTTTAATAGATATTCCTGTTAGCAATTGTATTAACTCAGAAATTCTTAAGATTTACGTTTTAACACAGTTTAACTCAGCCTCTTTAAATCGTCATCTCAGCCGAACCTATAATTTTTCGGGGTTTAGCGATGGGTTTGTCGAAGTTTTAGCGGCTCAACAGACACAAGAAAACCCGAATTGGTTTCAGGGAACAGCCGATGCTGTACGTCGCTATCTCTGGTTAATCAAAGAGTGGGACGTGGATGAATTTTTGATCCTCTCAGGGGATCATCTTTATCGTATGGACTACAGTCTATTTGTCAAACGCCATCGAGAAACTAAGGCAGATATTACTCTTTCTGTAGTCCCGACAGATCAGGAAAATGCCTCAAGTTTGGGCTTGATGAAGATAGATGATCAAGGACGTGTAGTGGATTTCTCCGAAAAACCCAAAGGAGAAGCCCTCAAGCGAATGCAGGTTGATACAACTACCTTAGGTTTATCTCCCGAACAGGCTAAGAAAACCCCCTATATTGCCTCAATGGGTATATATGTATTTACAAAAGAGGTTTTAATTGATCTTTTAGAGTCTAATCTAGAGAGAACAGACTTTGGTAAGGAAGTTATTCCCTTTGCAGCGAAGGACTATAACGTACAAGCTTATCTATTCAAGGGGTATTGGGAAGACATTGGAACAATCAAAGCCTTTTATGATGCTAATTTAGCACTTACTAAACAGCCACAGCCGCCTTTTAGTTTTTATGACGAGAAAGCACCAATTTATACCCGTTCTCGTTATTTACCGCCCACAAAAATGCTGGATTGTACCATTACAGAATCAATGATTGGTGAAGGTTGTATTCTCAAACAGTGTCGTGTTTCTCATTCTGTTTTAGGAATTCGCACGCGGATAGAATCAGATTGCTTGATTGAAGACTCTTTAATTATGGGTTCTGACTACTATGAACCCTTTGCTGAGCGTATTTCGACTATAGGATCACATAAGGTTCCTATTGGAATTGGACCCAACACAATCGTCAGGAAAGCGATCATTGATAAGAATGCTCGAATCGGCCGCAATGTCTCTATTATCAATAAAGATCGAGTAGAAGAAGCAGATCGAGAAGAGCATGGATTCTATATCCGTAGTGGTATTACAGTTGTTTTGAAAAATGCAACTATAGCCGATGGAACAGTAATTTAATTGTTTTCTTAAATTGGCTTGAATGATTAAAACTCCTTCCTGATGGGGGGAGTTTTTTAGATATACAATATTTTAACTGTCATACCAAATAGAACGCCAGGCTGTTTGTGCTTGGACTATCGCTAATTCTCTTTGTTTTTGTTGATAGATTTGAGAGAGAGATTTAAGACGATCATCCACCAGATACCTTACCTGTTGGCGTTCTATCCCTAAAGCCGGATTGCCAAATTCTAATTCAGCTAATTTTAAATGTACGATAATCACACTGTTAATTTTTGTTTCTTTAACCATTAAATCGTCCTGTTCTACTTCTTCTGCTCCTATCAATACCTGCAATAGATTGGTTGCTCCCGTAATAGCTGAGCCTTCTTCTTGGGCTTCTATCGCCATTTCTAAAAATGTGGCAGGCAGGTTATCTGGAAAAACTCCTATTTCCATAAAACATTGATTGAGTAGATTAGAATAGTTATCTAAGATTTTCTTAATTTTTTGCTCTATATTTTGTGCCCAGATGCTCAACTCATCAGGTATTGTCATCTTTTCTAGGGCTTCTTCTACTGTTTGAACTTCTATTTTTAAATCTAAAGTAGAATCTAGAACGGCTCTGATTTTTTTATGGACATCATTGGCGTAGTGACGAATTTGTTCTTGTAGACTTTGGCGTACTCCAAGAGACAGTTCTAAAAAGCTCTTTGGATGAATTTGTGTGCATATTTGATAGCTGGCCAATATTACTTGTTGCCGCACTGTTTGACTCAAAAGATCTAAATATTTCTGATATTTTTCATAGAAAATTACAGCAAATTGAGAGACTTGTTTTTCTAAATCAGCTAAATCTTTTTCTATTTGTTGGAGAGATTTAGACATACATTAATTAGGGTAATAGTTAAACACAAAAACGTCTTATGAGTCAAGGCAAAAGAAGGAAGAGTCTCCTTACTTTTGCCTTGAATTTAAATCAAGATCTCAGAATATATAGCTTTACTTTTGTCCCATTTGAGCCGCTACTTCTTCAGCAAAATTGCTCTCGTCTTTTTCAATTCCTTCACCGAGGACGAAACGAACAAAGCGGCGAACTTGGATATTTTCACCTAGTTGAGCAATTGTCTGTTTAACCAACTCTTCAACCGTAATGCTTTGGTCTTTAATGTAGGGCTGATCTAACAGACACATTTCTGTTAAACGCTTTTCAATACGACCTTGAACGATTTTTTCTTTAATTTCAGGCGGTTTTTTGCCTAAGTCGTCCCTACCCATTTCGATCTCTTTTTCTTTTTGAACGATCTCTTTGGGTATATCTTCAACTTTTACATATTCCACATTAGGACAAGCGGCTACCTGCATAGCAATATTTTGTACTAGTTCTTTGAACTCTACATTACGAGCAACAAAGTCTGTCTGACAGTTGATTTCAACTAGTACTCCTATACGGGAGCCTGTATGGATATAGCTACCAACGAGACCTTCTGCTGTGATACGACCAGACTTTTTCCCTGCAGAGGCGATACCTTTTTGGCGTAGCCATTCTGCTCCTTTTTCTACATCCCCATTGGTTTCCTTGAGGGCTTTTTTACAGTCCATCATCCCTGCGCCTGTTTTTTCGCGCAGTTCTTTAACCAATTGTGCTGAGATTTCGGTCATGATCTTCTTCCCTACTGTTTTAACAGAATTATCTCTTCGATAAGAACTATCTTATCCGTCTTCATCTTCATCTTGATCTGTATATTTTTGACCCCAACCTGTTTCTTCTGTGTCCGAATATTCCTCATCTCCTTCATAGATGTCTATTTCATCGCCTTCATAACCGCCTCCACGCCCTTCAGAAATAGCATCAGCTAGTTTCCCTACGATCAATTTAATCGAACGAATGGCATCATCATTGGCAGGAATCGGTACATCTGTCAAGTTAGGATCGCAGTTCGTATCTAACATGGAAATGATGGGAATAGCCAGTTTTTGACATTCTTGGATCGCATTGTATTCACGACGCTGATCAACTACTAGGACAATATCAGGTAAACGACGCATCGTTTTTATTCCACCGAGATATTTCTGGAGTCTAGAAAGTTCTCTTCGCAGAACTGATGCTTCTTTTTTGGGTCTTCTGTCAATCCCGCCGCTATTTTCCATCGCTTCTAGTTCTTTGAGTCGCTCTACCCTTCCCTTAATGGTTTCCCAGTTAGTTAGCATACCTCCTAACCAGCGCTGATTTACGTAGTTAGCACCGCAGCGAACCGCTTCTTGGGCAATAATTCCTGCAGCTTGGCGTTTTGTCCCAATAAACAGAAAGCGCTTGCCTTCTTCTGAAGATTTCTTAACATAGTCATAAGCATCTTCTATCAGTTGGGCTGTTTGTACAAGGTCAATTATATGTACACCATTACGTGCAGTGTAGATATAAGGAGCCATTTTCGGGTTCCAGCGTCGGGTTTGATGCCCGAAGTGAACCCCAGACTCTAATAGTTCGTTGAGAGTGATTACTGACATTTCTAATTTTTCTCCTTTTCGGGTTTAGCCTCCACCCAGGTACTTTCCTTGGAAATACCCGAAATATCCTGGATGTGTGATTTTAGACAACCTTCTCATCATAGCATAGAACAAGGCTGGAAATAATGATCATCTTGAAAAGATATCTGTACCTATAGACGATCTCTAAGCTGTTTAATTCGATCCCTATATTGAGCCGCTTTTTCAAATTCTAGTTGTTTGGCAGCCTCTTTCATTTGCTCTTCTAATTGTTGAATAATTTCGGGTAGAAGATCTAAAGGGATCTCTTCTCCTTTAGTGGAAACTTGCTCTAATTGTTCAGTATTTAACTTTCTAGTTCCTTCTAAAAACTCTAAAATTGAATTACTAGATCTACTGACAATAGATTTAGGTGTAATATCATATAACCTATTATGAGCAATCTGAATATTACGTCTTCTTTCTGTCTCATCGATTGCTTTAATCATACTCTGGGTTAAATTATCTGCATATAAAATGACCTTTCCTTTAATATGACGCGCGGCACGTCCGATAGTTTGAATTAAAGAACGTTCTGAACGGAGGAAACCCTCTTTATCTGCATCTAAAATAGCGACTAGAGATACTTCTGGTAAGTCTAGTCCTTCTCTTAATAGATTAACCCCAATTAAGACATCAAAATCTCCCTTTCTCAACCCCTGAATGATTTCGATTCTTTGAATAGATTGAATAGTAGAATGGAGATATTGAACTTTAACTCCCCTCTCTTGTAAATACTCTGTCAAATCTTCAGCCATCCTTTTAGTAAGAGTGGTGATTAAAACTCGTTCTCTTTGCTGAACTCTTAAGTGGATTTCGGAGAGTAAATCATCCACCTGTCCCTCTATTGGACGGACAAAGATTTCAGGATCAACTACCCCAGTAGGACGAATAATCTGCTGAACAACTCTTTCTTGTGACTGTTCGATTTCCCAGTCTCCAGGTGTAGCTGAGACAAAGATACATTGATTAACTTTTTGCCAAAACTCATCAGCTTTTAATGGACGATTATCAGCAGCACTAGGTAAACGAAATCCATGTTCAATAAGAGTCCTTTTACGAGCCTGGTCTCCATTATACATGGCGCGTAATTGTGGTATAGTTACGTGTGATTCATCTATTACTAATAGCCAGTCTTTGGGGAAATAATCAACTAAACAGTCAGGTGGATCTCCTGCTGTTCGCATAGCTAAATGACGAGAATAGTTTTCTACTCCATTACA
>CASBQB010000355.1 GCA_949127655.1 Chroococcales cyanobacterium PMM_0086
ATACCAATTGTGTATATCTTTAATCATTTTGGTGACGGGATGTGTCACAATAGTGATTAACAATGATTAAAAATTAATCATATGAGTACAGTAGAGACCCGTGTAATGACCGCGCATATTCCGATCCCTTTAGCAGATCGGGTTGACCAGTTGGCGAACCGTCTTGAACGTTCACGTGGTTGGATTGTCAAACAAGCTTTGTCTAGTTTCGTTGAACAGGAAGAGCATCGCTATCGTATGACACTTGAAGCCTTATCCGATGTTGATTCAGGTCGCACCATAGATCATGGTACCGTTGAAGCATGGGTTGATAGTCTTGATACTGATCTGCCTTTATCAGCGCCCTCATGCGAGTAAAGTGGACAAGTAAATCTCTTGAGGACTTAGTACGACTCCATGCCTTTCTACAACGCGTTAATTCGCAAGCCGCAAAGGCTATTGTTTCCAAGCTAACCACAGGAGCCTTGAGACTTGAACAAATGCCTCGCATAGGTTCGCCTTTGTCAGAATTTGCTCCAAAAGATGTACGTCGTTTAGTTATCGGAGATTACGAAATGCGATATGAGGTGGTAGACGATATTGTATTTATCTTGCGACTTTGGCACGCCCGCGAATACCGTTGAACAAGGGTTTAAACGCCGTGACTTTTTCTGGTTTTGCTTGTAGTCATCGTATTGCTGTTGATTTAGGCTTATAAAGCGCACAGATTGTGCAAAAATCAAATTTGATTAAGATATATTCCCACTATGCCTACTACCTACAACGTTGAAATTCACCATCAAGGAAAGACCTATACAATACAAGCACCAGAAGATCAGACCATTCTGAACTCAGCTATAGAAGCAGGAGTAGAATTACCGAGTTCTTGTACGGCTGGAGTCTGTACAACCTGTGCAGCATTACTACTAGAAGGAACAGTAGATCAAAGTGAAGGAATGGGAGTCTCATCAGAACTGCAAAAAGAAGGTTATGCTCTTCTGTGTGTAGCCTATCCCCGTTCAGACATTAAATTAGAGTCAGAGAAGGAAGATGCTGTCTATCAAAGACAATTTGGTAAACCCTAAGCTATAGTTACTTGAGGATATTCTAGAAGATCAATTCAATGTCCCATGTTAAAACAACTTCCCTAAAGCGTTCTGGCTATTGGCAGATCCTCCCCTACCTTCGTCCTGAGTTAAGAACTATATTAAAAGGCTTTGGCTGTACCCTGGTTTTTACAGCAGGTTGGCCTATTTTAGCCCGCATTGTCCAAGAAATTGCCAAGTCTGTTGGGGCAGGTGACTTGGAGGCAATTATCTACATATCCGGTATTGCTGCCCTCGTATTGCTCATTCGAGGTACAGCCCATTATGGACAAGACTCATTAATGGCTCAAGCAGCCCTTAAAATTACCCTAGAAATCCGCAAAAGAATTTATGCCCATTTACAAACCCTCAGTCTGAACTACTTTGAAACGACTAAAACAGGGGATTTAACCTATAGATTGACAGAAGATGTCGATAGGATTGGGGAAGTTGTCTATAAGGCCCTACATGACTTTGTTCCCTGCGTCTTACAGTTAATAGTTGTCATTGGCTATATGCTCTATCTTAACTGGCAATTAACTATCGCTGTAATAGTTCTAGCACCATTGATGAGCTTTCTAGTTGGGGCTTTTGGCGAAAAGTTACTAGAATTTTCTCGGCGTAGTCAGCAACAAATTTCTAATCTCTCTTCTATTTTGACTGAAGTTTTTAGCGGGATTAGATTGGTACAGGCATTTGCTGCAGAAGAATATGAATTAAAAAGGTTCACTCACGAAGCAGACCAAAACAGAAGGGCAAAATATCTAGCTGAACGGTTAAAAGCCCTACAATATGCCATAGTCGGTTTCTTAGAGGCGATGTGTGTCGTTATAGTCTTCTTTTTAGGCGGTTGGCAAATATCGCAAGGAAACCTCACAGGGAGTGAATTTGTTGGCTACATAGTTGCAGTAGCTATGTTAATTGATCCCATAGGTCATCTGACTAGTAATTATAATGAGTATAAACAGGCAGAAGCCTCTGTTGATCGGATTTTTGAACTTTTCACTATAGAACCTCTAGTCACAGAAAAACCTGATGCTTTCCCTTTATCAACAGTCGAAGGAAAAATAGAATTTCGTCAGGTCAGTTTTGCTTATCATCTGGATCAACCTGTTCTTAAAGAAATAGATCTCAAAGTTAGTCCAGGAGAACTGATCGCTCTAGTTGGTTCTTCTGGTGCTGGAAAGACTAGTTTAGTCAATCTCCTACCACGTTTTTATAATCCTCAAGAAGGTCAAATACTCATTGATGGTGTGGATATTGCTGATGTAACTCTTAAAAGTCTTCGTCAACAGATAGGTATTGTGCCTCAAGATACCCTGCTCTTTTCTGGTACTATTGCTGAAAATATTGCTTTCGGTCATACCCAGTTTCAGTTAGCAGATGTAGAAAGAGCCTCAAAAGTTGCCAATGCTCATCAATTTATCACCCAATTCTCACAAAGTTACTTTACTTACTTAGGGGAGAGAGGAGTTAATCTTTCTGGTGGACAAAAA
>CASBQB010000356.1 GCA_949127655.1 Chroococcales cyanobacterium PMM_0086
TAGCTTCAGGAAGTTGTGAAATGGCTAATGGCTGCAGATTAATCTATCCAGTTAGTCCAAAAGCTATGCCCTGGATTAATCAAATGGCTAATCGCTTTTTTGCTTGGTTATTATCTTATTTACTCAACACAAAAATTAAAGACTCTTTATGTGGTACTAAAGTAATAGCTAGAGAAAACTATCTTAAAATAGCTGCAAACCGTCATTATTTTGGAGATTTCGATCCCTTTGGAGATTTTGATTTATTATTTGGAGCCGCTAAACTAGGCTTAAAAATCAAAGATATTCCCGTCCGTTATGAGCCGCGAACCTATGGAAGTTCAAATATACAACATTTTAAAGAGGGACTTGTTCTTCTAAAAATGTGCTTATATGCCGCTAAAAAAATCAAGTTTCAGCTTTAACTAAATCTAATGAAAGTCTACTTTAAAAAGCAAGAATGGCTTAATCAATTAGTGTTTTTTATAATAGCAATATCCCTATATACGATGATATTGTTGCAGGGAATACCTGGTATAATTAATAACCTAATTTGGGCACAAGATTCAACAATCTTAGCTTTATTAATTGGGTTCATGTTATACATAGCTTATCGTCCTGCGGGTTGGTTAGGTAACTTGACAAGTCTAACAGGAACATTGGTTTTATTTGCTTTACAACTAGCAGGAATATGGCAGAATGGTTTAGGAAAAAGTGCTTTTATTTTAGGCGGGATAATAACCTTAACTGATACTGATGCCTATTACACCAGTGCATTACGGTTACTAGAAGGAGAGACCTTTACAGTAGTTGGTTCTTGGCGACCTTTAGCACAGGGATTTTTTGCCACAATTCTAGCTATAACAGGACAAAATTTACAGCTATCTTTAGCTATTTTAGTCTTAATTACAGCCATTGCTTGCTATTTTCTAGCTAGGGAAATACAGCAGCACCAAGGAACAGTTCCTGCAGTGTTGACCTTGGTGACTATTTTCTTATTTTATAGAATATATTTAGGAGCAGTTTCTACAGAAAGTCTAGGACTTGCTTTAGGTTGTCTCTCTCTAGCTGCTTTATGGTCGGCTATTTTCAAAAGTCAAGCAAGTCTCTTTATCTTAGGCCTGTTCTTTTTAAGTGTAGCGATGATGACAAGGGCAGGAACTATTCTAGTTTTACCTGCTTTAATTATCTGGGGAACATGGAATTTTAAAGGCACAAGTCGCTGGAATGTTCAGTTTGCCATAGGGAGTGTGGCTATAGTTTTTTTAGGCTTTATTCTTAACTCAATTATTTTTAAATTAGTAGGTGATCCTCAAACGGGTGCCAACTCTAATTTTTCTTACAGTCTTTATGGTTTATTAGTGGGAGGAGATTGGTTAACTGTCTTTTCTCGTTACCCAGAAATTAAAAATCTACCAGATAAAGAACAGGCTCGACAAGTCTATACTTTAGCTTGGGAATATCTGCAGACTCATCCTATCTCTCTATTTAAAGGGATGTTAAGAGCTTGGCAACAATTTATTTTTGAGGACTTCGTTTTCTCTTTTGTAGAAAGCACCAAAATTAACATCCTTCTGCAAATCTTAACCTCAGTTACCCTAATCCAATCAATCAGACAGAGAAAGACACTAATAGGCTCTTTTATTCTAGTGCTGAGCGTGGGTATTTTACTCTCTGTACCTTTTATACCGCCCTGGGATGCTAGAACAAGACCCTATGCAGCTACTATACCCTTCTTTGCCCTATTTCCTGCTCTAGGATTATTTTATGTTGCCCAGAGACTGCAGTGGCAGAATATAATCAGCATTCCAAAACTTCCCCCATCAACCAAGCTTATTCCTTTATTTGGCTTGAGTCTAGTCTGTCTAACCATATTTGGCACAATTGCACTTAGATTAACACATAATCCTCCTCAATTAGCTCAAATAACCTGTCCAAGTGGACTAGAGTCAGTATATTTTAGGAAAGTAGAGGGTTCATCTATTAATATTGTGGATGATAGTCAAATAAAAAATAGTTATGCGCCTAATTTTCGTTTGAGCGATTTCCAGAAAATGTTAGAACAGTATAGGAATCGTTATGCGCATCATCCTCAAGTTCCTGAATTGATTGATGAGTTAAAGGAGAGAGTGAATGCTAATACTAGTATTTTACGTCGTCTCAATCTCAAAACTGGCAAGACAATTTGGATTATTACAGAAAGAAATAAAATACCTTCTTCTGAGGGTATAGTCGGTGTTTGTGGAAAACCTAGTTCTAATGCTGCCTTAAAAAATCCAACTGCTCAATATTTAGAATTTCTCTTTTACCTATGACCAATTATCCCCGTAAACGTTTTGGTCAACATTGGTTACGCTGTAACTCTACACTAGATCAGATAGTCCTGGCCGGACAATTACAGTCAAGTGATCGTATTTTAGAGATAGGTCCTGGAACTGGAGTATTAACCAGTCGTCTATTGCTAGAAGTAGAAAAACTAGTAGCAGTAGAAATAGATAGAGACCTCTGCGCTAAACTCACTCTCAGTTTAGGGAAAATAGAAAATTTCCTACTCTTGGAAGGCGATATCCTCAATATAGACTTAGAAAAAGAATTAACAGCCTTTCCATCTTTTGGTTCTCCCAATAAAGTCATTGCTAATATTCCCTACAACATCACAGGACCTATCTTAGAGAAGTTATTAGGTAAAATTGGACAACCTAACCCGCAACCTTATGATTCAATCGTTCTATTGCTACAAAAAGAAGTGGCAGAACGTATAACTGCAGTACCTGGCAATAAATCTTATGGTGGGCTATCGGTGCGGGTACAATATTTAGCAAACTGTGAGTGGATCTGTGATGTTCCTTCTAGCGCTTTTCATCCCCGTCCTAAAGTAGATTCTGCAGTCATTAGGTTACGTCCACAATTACCAGAAGAAATGGCCAAAGACCCCAAACAGCTAGAAACTCTGATTAAATTGGGCTTTGCTACTCGTCGTAAAATGTTGCGAAACAACCTAAAAAGTTACTTACAAATTACTCAATTAGACCAAATTCTTAAGCAACTAGAAATTAATCCGCAAATTAGAGCAGAAGAATTGAGTTTAGCACAGTGGATTGATTTAAGTAATCTAGTCTGAAAAAGAGATAAAGAGTACAATAGTAGGAATTAAAACGTTTACTCCTTGAGTTGTTGATGAGGAGAAATATTATGCAAACCTGGACTATCACTGTAACCGACACTTTTCTCAACGAATTAGTTACTCTGCCGCAGCACGTCAGTAAAAAACTGACCAAGGCCATTAAAGTCCTAGAAAGAGATCCTAACTCTGCTAACGCTGATGCCAAAAAGCTAAAAGAGTATAAAGATACATATCGTGTTCGCATTGGTGACTATCGTCTTATCTACACATTTGGACAGGGTTGGGTAAAACTACTCACTGTACGGAAACGTGACGAACGCACCTACGATCTTGAAATACAAAATACAAAATTACCACAAGCTTTAGCCCAGAGGGAAATACTGGAAACTCAAGAGAGCAAACCCAAAAGCTTGAATAGAAAAATAATAGAAGTAAAAACAGTACAAAATACTAATCAAGAGAGAGGTTTAGTCACAGAGTTACCTTTTAAGTTAACCCCAACCATCCTGGAAAAATGGCAGATCTCCCCTGAATACTGGTCGGATATTATTTCCGTACCAAATTGTGAAGCATTACTAGAACTACCCCTTCCAGATCGCATCCTACAACGCATTATTGACAATCTTTATCCTCGCCCAATTGAAGAAATTGCGGCACAACCAGAATATGTCCTCCAAGATGTAGAAGACCTGGATCGCTTTTTTGAAGGCGATCTCAACGCCTTTCTGCTCAAACTAGCGCCTCAACAAGAAAAATTACTTAAATTTGGGCAAGGTGGTCCAGTTCTCGTTAAAGGAGGACCAGGAACAGGTAAATCTACTCTAGCTTTATATCGTGTCCAGAGACTAATTGAAGAGGGTTATAAATCAATTCTATTTACTACCTATACTAACGCTCTAATCAACTATTCTGAACAGCTTTTAACCCAACTATTGGGGTGCCCTTCCAAACAAGCAGGAGTAGAAGTAGCCACAGTTGATATGATCGCCTACCGCTACTACATTAGAAAATATAATAAGCCTACTTGCGCTTCAACTCAGGAATGTCTCTCACTCCTGAACACTGCCTTAGAAAATACTCAGATTAACTCAGAGTATATTTTTGAGCAGATAGAAAGACTCGGACTACAGTACTTACTAGAAGAAATTCTAGATGTCATTGAAACCTGGGGAATTGATAGTCTGCAAGCTTATCTAAGTCACGAAAGGCGAGGAAGGCGCACCCCCATTAAAGTAAGTATGCGAGAAGCAATTTGGGCGATCTACCAGACTTGGCAAGCCCTAATGGAGGATAATGGTTTGATTACTTGGGAACAACTTAGATCTAAGTCCCTAGAAATTACCAGAGGGCTTTCTACTTTCCCTTACCAGGCTATTATAATTGACGAAGCTCAAGATCTCTCCCCTACTTCTCTGCGATTTCTCCTTAACTTGGTGCCTAACTTCAATGGCGTTTATCTAACTGCAGATGCTTCTCAGTCCTTGTATCAAAGAGGGTTTAGTTGGAAGCAAATACACGAAGATCTGCAAGTTACAGGCAGAACTATACTCCTTAAACACAACTATCGCAATACTATACAAATAGCAGAAGCTTGTGCGGCAATCTTGCAAGATTCCCCCGCAGGAGATCCAGAATGTCTGCAACAAACTTCCTCCCCACAGCAAAGCGAACAACCCCTTTTACTGCTTTTAGACGACAGTGAACGCGAAATCCACTATATGAAGGAATTTCTTCTCAATGCAGCACGTAAGTTCCGTATTCCCTTACATGGTGGCGCTGTCCTCTGCTTGAGTAATCATAGTGGCAGAGAGTACGCCCAGAGGTTAACTAACGCAGGTCTCAAGGCCAAGTTTGTCTCTGGCAAAGAGATTGACCTTAAAGCACCCTATATTAAAGTACTTACCCTTCATTCAGCTAAAGGTCTGGAATTTCCCTTTGTCATTCTTACTGGTCTTAAAGAAGGGCAGTTTCCCTATATTGACAAAACTGTGCCCGATGAAGAAATCAGTGGCCTACTTGAAGCACAATTGCGACTTCTTTATGTAGGATGTTCTCGCGCTATGCGTGCGCTTATGGTTTGTGCATCGTCTACTTATCCTTCTCAATTCTTACAAGTCCTGCCTGATTCCTGTTGGCAAAAACAGGAATACCGCTAGTCTGAAGCTACTTTGAGAATTAACTGCGATCTATAGAAATAATCCAAGTGCCTAAGTAGACTCTTAAGGGGATACTACCAGCAATTTGAGCGTCACCAATAAAGTAGTAAGTACCCTGACTAGGATTTTGCACATTAGAAAGGACAATATCTATATTGCTATTGCCTTCGACAGGCTGTTCTAAGTTAATTTCCACATAACGACTTTCTTTGTCCCAATACGCATCTTTAATGGGAACTGATTTACCGCCCGCTCTTACTTCTATCCTACTTGTATCAAAGCTTCCATCGAAATAGTCTGGGTAAGAAATAAAGAAGCGAGTGGCACCTTGAGAGAGTTTTTTGGCTGGTATATACAGCTTATAGCGGTCAGTTTGACGGGGACTGCCCCCGAAATCTAGATAGTAATCTAAAACATCTTTACGGTCAACGCCACTAAAGATAGTCAGTCCAGGGTTAGAACCTGCTGTAACTGGCGGGAGGGCAATTGTCGTTAAATAAAAGCCCAAGAAGCCCAAAGTCGCCCCAAAGAGTAACCTTTTTAAAATCATATTGCTAATTTTAGGATTATTATTCTCATTATTACTACATTAACACAACAAAAAGAGGCAATTTAGCCACTTCTGCCAATTCCCCACCCTACCCTACGGGCGGCTACGCCCATGGGCTGCCCTGCGGTCAACACCCCCAACCTAGGGTGTTGAATCTGTGGAAAAGTTGAACAAAATAATTCATGCACTTTTTCTGTATGAGGAAAAAATCATTTTTCTTTTTGAGAGTGTCGATTGACCAAACATTTGCTCTGCCCAA
>CASBQB010000357.1 GCA_949127655.1 Chroococcales cyanobacterium PMM_0086
GATGCCAAATTTATTTGGTTACGTTCCCTCTTGGAATGGCAAAATGATCTTAAAGATGCTCAAGAATATATGGACAGTCTCAAAGATAACCTCTTTGAAGAAGATGTCTATGTTTTTACCCCCCAAGGAGATATTATTTTTCTCCCCCGTCAAGCGACTCCAGTTGACTTCGCCTATCGCATACATTCAGAGGTCGGAAACCATATCAAAGGGGTCAAGATCAATGGAAAACAAGCTTCTCTAAGTCAAGTTTTAGAGAATGGCGACATAGTGGAAATTCTTACCCATAACAATAGTAACCCTAACCTCTACTGGTTGAACTTCGTAGTTACTCATGCAGCGCGTAATAGAATTCGTCAATGGCATAAACATAATCGCCGAGATGAGAATATCTTAAGAGGGAGGGATCTCTTAGAAAAAGAACTCAGCAAAAAATATCTAGAAAGTAAGATCAAGTCCAAAGAACTCCAAGATGTAGCAGAGCGGATGAACTATCAAGCTGTTGAGGATCTCTATGTAGCCATCGCGCACGCAGAAATTAAACCAATCAACATCTATAACCGACTCAGAGAAATTGAAGTAAAAAACAAACCCATTATAGAAACACCTCTGACTCAAGTTCCCACATCTACTAGAAGTGAGACTAGCTCATCTGGCAGTCAATCTCCTATATTAGGTATAGATGGACTTTTGTATCGCATGGCACGATGTTGTAACCCCCTGCCAGGTGAACCAATAATTGGGATTATCTCACTGAGGCCTAGTCCCGTCTCTGTCCATTGTCAAGGCTGTCTCAATGCTGTCAATACCCCCTCAGAACGTCAATTACCTCTGCAATGGAACAATGCACAACAAACTATCTCTAACCCCGTCTACTCGGTTGACCTTCTTATAGACGCGCTGGATCGCATAGGCTTACTTAAAGACATTCTCTCACGAATTAGCGAGCGTAATATTAATGTCAAAAATACCGGAATCAGACCTAGACGCAGCGAGTCTGTCTCGATCTTCTTACAAATAGAAGTACACAACCGAGAAGAACTAGACTCGATAATGAGTCAACTTAAAGGCATGAAAGATGTCGTAGGTATTCGCCGGATGAATCGTTCTAAGACTATTAATAAAGATTAAGTATGCAATACGCAATTGATTTTGGTACTAGTAATACGATTATTGTATGTTGGAACAAAATTACCGAAAAAGCTGAAGTTATAAAAATATCAGGGGTAACAGGCCCAGATTATCTGATTCCCAGTTTACTTTACATGAAAAATGCCCAATTACAAGAGTATCATGTTGGTCAACAGGTAATCAATCAAGGGTTAGATATTTCTAATAATCCCCGCTTTTTTAGCACCTTTAAAAGAGGTATTGGTTCTAAAATACAGGGCTTTTTACCAGAATTAGATGGGCAGTTAATTACTCTAGAAAAGGTCGGGGAAGCCTTCCTAACTGAGTTAATTAAACAGTTAGAACCAAGACCAGAATCTCTAATTTTGACAGTCCCAGTAGATAGCTTTGAGTCATATCGTAACTGGTTAACCCAAGTCGGTCATTCTTGGAATATTAAAGATATTCAACTATTAGATGAACCCACAGCAGCAGCTTTAGGTTATCAACAAACTGCCGCAAGACTTATTCTAGTCTTTGATTTTGGTGGTGGTACTTTGGATATTTCTTTAGTTGATTTAGGTGAGAAATTCACTGAAAAACGACCAGGTATATTCCTAAAATTAAGTGATAGAATATTAGGAACAAAAGCGAATCAAAAGATTAAAACAGCCAAAGTAATTGCCAAAGCAGGGATCAATTTAGGTGGTGCAGATATTGATAATTGGTTAGTTGAATACTTTCAAAAAGTAGCAGAATTGCCTAAATCTAGCTTGAGTCTTCGTCTAGTAGAAAAAATCAAAATTCAACTATCTAAGCAGGAAGAAGCAAGTGAATTTTATTTTGATAATAGAAATTTAGAAAGTTATGACCTAAACTTGAGTAGAGAGAAGTTTGAAGAAATCTTAAAAGAGCATCAATTTACAACCCAAATAAAAGAATTAATCGAGAAAGTACTTCAACAAGCACAACGAAATGGTCTAGAAAAAGATAACATAGATGCAGTTTTGTTGGTCGGTGGAAGTTCACAAATTCCCTTAGTGCAAAGTTGCTTGAAAGAGTATTTTGAGAGTGAAAAAATTCACGCGGATCAAGCTTTAGAAGCAATTGCTAAGGGGGCTTTAAAACTAGGAAACTCCTTGCAAGTAGAGGATTTACTCTATCATAGCTATGGTATCCGTCATTGGAATAGAAGGAAAAACTCTCACGATTGGCATTGTCTTATTAAAGCAGGACAAATGTACCCAACAGAAAAGCCAGTAGAATTAACTCTAGGGGCATCTGTAGAAAATCAACCTAGTATAGAATTAATAGTAGGGGAAATAAGCGGAGAAACAAGCAATAGAGAAGTCTATCTTAATGAAAATCGTCTAGTAACTCGTTTAATCGATTCTCAAGCAGTTCAGGTACAACCTCTCAACGACCAAGAAGGTGCCAGAACAATTGCTCAATTGAACCCACCAGGAGTCCCAGGACGTGATAGGCTAAAAATAGAATTCAGGGTTGATCAAGAGCGTTTTTTACGCATTACAGTTGAAGATTTAATGACGGGTGAAACTCTTTCTAAAGATCAAAAAGTTGCTCAGTTGAGTTAATTATTAATACTAGAATATGAGTGATAAATTGCTAACATTATGACTAATCTTAATAACAATGTTGAAGTAGTTTTCAGTTTTGATACAACAGGAAGTATGTATCCGTGCATCACCCAAGTACGCCGCAATATCAAAAACACTGTCAATAGATTGCTCAATGAAATACCAGGAATTAGAATAGGTATTATTGCGCATGGTGACTATTGTGATGCTGGTTCAACTTATGTGATTCAAAAATTGGACTTATCCAGTAATGTTGAAGCAATTGGTGATTTTATACAGAATGTAGGCAATACAGGAGGAGGAGATGCACCAGAATGTTATGAATTAGTCTTACATGAAGCACGGTCTTTAAGCTGGACAAATGCCCAATCAAAATCACTGGTTGTCATTGGCGATGATTTACCTCATCCACCCAACTATACAGAGAAAAAAATCAATTGGCGGCAAGAAATTGAGCAATTATCTAATATGGGAATTACGGTTCATGGAGTACAAGCACTTAATAGGAGTTATGCAACTCTTTTTTATAAAGAAATAGCTGAAAAATCTGGAGGCTTTCACATTAATCTAGATCAGTTTTCTTACATAACTGATCTATTTTTAGCAGTTTGTTATCAACAATCTTCAAATGATCAACTACAAGCTTATGAACAGGAAATAAAAGGACAAGAACGCATGAGTCGAGGGTTAAATAAAATATTTGATACCATGCTCAAGCGTTCTCCCTCAGCAGATTATGGAGAAGCTGATTTACGTGCTGTACTGCCTGGTAGGTTTCAGGTTTTACAGGTAGATAATGACATCTCAATTAAGGCCTTTGTTTTGGAAAATGGGTTAACTTTTAAAACTGGACGGGGTTTTTATGAATTTACTAAAACTGAAACTATTCAAAGTCAAAAAGAAATCATCCTGATGGAGCGTAAAACAGGTGATTTATTCCAAGGAGAAGCAGCAAGAGAAATGCTAGGTTTACCGATCGGTTCTTCAGTGCGCATTAAACCAAGTAATCTAGAAAAATATATAGTCTTTGTACAAAGTACCTCAGCTAATCGTAAATTAATGGGAAAAACCCGTTTTCTTTATGAAGTTGATGACTGGAAAAAATCTTGAGGTAATATATATTACCTTACAAATAGCTTTCTGCAATAATATAAAGACCTAAAGCAATATATAGATAGGGAATAACTCGATGACCATAACGACTAATCAAATGAGTTACGCTAGGATGACGAGTAAAAAAATAAGCTACTACACACAAGAAAGTTAGTAAAAGATAAAAAATAAAAATAACTAAAAGCAGACTGTATATTTTGAGACTAGCAAAGAAAGAAAGATAAATACTGATATTATCACCTCCATTGACAATTTCAACTACCATCACTTTAAATACATTGGGATTGACATGACGAAAAATTCTATGTTGAAAAAAAGGAGAAACTGCTTGAGTATTAATATCATCATCTTCAGGATCTCCACTAGCAGAAAAGAGCATCTTGAGACCCAAGAAAATAGGAAGAAGTCCCAGCAAACCTATCCAAGCTTTAGAGATAACTAAACCACCGAAAAACCCAGGTAAACTCAGAAGAAGAAGGGTAGAAAAACCCAAATATTGACCTAAAATAATATGTTTAGGACGAAAACTTGCATTGACTCTGGAAAAGAAAAAGATTAAGATAATTAGACTATCCAAATTAGTAGCGACAAAAACACTAACCGAGACAGCAATTAACTTGAGAAAAATATTCATTAGATGAAATTAACCTGGCAAAATGCTGTATCTCTATTTGAAGTGACATTAGGCATATCTACAGACTGCATTCTAAAACAAGGAGATGTGCATCTATGGAAAGCAAGTTTAAATTACTCTAATGATACAATTAAATATCTCTTAGATACTCTCTCAGTAGATGAAAAAGAAAGGGCAAAGCGTTTTTATCAAGAAAAACATAGTCGAGGCTTTATTATTGCCAGAGGATTACTCAGAGTTATTCTAGGTCACTATATTACAGAAAAACCCTCCTCAATTATCTTTAAATACAGTAGTAAGGGTAAACCAACTCTAGCGGACATTTCTTACCCACTTAGCTTCAATCTCTCTCATTCCCAAGAACGGGTGATTTATGGTCTTGGCTATGTTGAGAGAATAGGGGTTGACTTAGAATATCAAAGAGAGATTACTGATGTAAGCAAACTAGCTGAACGTTTTTTTAGTCCTAAAGAATATCAATATCTACAGAATAGGCCAGAGATAGAGAGAAATAATCTCTTTTTAAGACTATGGACTGCCAAGGAAGCCTATTTGAAAGCGACTGGAGAGGGTATAGCAGGAGGTCTAGAACTCTTTGAGGTGAGGATAGGAGACACAGGAGAACTCTCTTATACTCCTCCTTGGTTATTATCTAGCTTCCTACTTGAACAGGGTTATTATGCTGCAGTAGCTTCATCAGAGAAAATAGAAAATATGCTCATTTTTCCACTCAATGACGATGATCAGGTTTATCGGGAACCGGATCATAACCGCCAGGGTGAAAGGGATGACAAGAGAGAATACGCTTGATAGCTAGATAGGTTCCCCGAAAAGTTCCAAATTTCTCAATTGCTTCTAGGCTATATTGAGAACAAGTCGGTTGAAAGCGACAAGAAGGCAGAAACAAGGGAGAAATCCAACTTCGATAAGCTTTGATTAGGCTAATAAGAATAACTTTCATGCGACTATATTAAAGTATTAAGCTTTCGAGCATTTATGGAAAATTTACCCTCATTTATTTACTTTACCCCCTCTCTTGGTTGGGTTGTCCTTTATCTGGGTATTGTTATCTTAATTGCTGAAGTCCTGCACAAAGTAGAAGGTATCGACAAAGAAACTCCTCGTAAAGTGGTTCATATTGGTGTAGGAAATGTCATTCTGATTGCTTGGTGGTTAGATTTTCCCCTTTTGATCATTTTACAAGCATCAATAGCCGCTAGTCTACTTTGTTTGATTTCCTATTTTATCCCGATCCTCTACAGTCTCAGTGCTGTCGGACGCAAAAGTTTAGGCTCTTTTTTCTACTCTCTCAGTATAGGTGTCCTAGCGTATTCTTTTTGGTTAGATACTCCTCAATATTGTGTCTTAGGAGTCTTAGTAATGACTTGGGGTGATGGTCTAGCAGCTATTATCGGACGAAAATTCGGCAAACATCCCTACCAAGTGTTTGGGATGTCGAAGAGTATTGAGGGTTCTTTAACCATGATAGGAGTCAGTTTTTTAGTCTCCTTTTTCATTTTCCTAGCAACTTTTGGCCATGACTGGAAAATTTGGCTAATCTCTTTATCTGTTGCTATAGTCGCTACAGTCTTAGAATTAATTTCTAAAATAGGTCTAGATAATTTAACTGTTCCTTTAGGTTCTGCTTGGTTAGCTTATTTACTCTGTTCAGCTTTCTTATAGTCATTGAAACTCTGTTTCGGGTAATCTTTGATAAGAATCTAAGGTAAATTTAAAGTAATTAAGTACATAGGAGTTATCGACTGTAATTCCGCTATTTTTACCAAACCAACGAGTAAAAATTGATTTATATGGGTCTTTCTGATCTATAATTCCCTGGATCAGTTTTAGAATACTATAATTGACAATATCTCGAAATTTTGAGTTATCTTTAGGTATCATACAAGCATAACCTTGATAGTCTATAGGTGGAACTGGAATTATTTTATAGTCTTTGGGTTGAGATTGATTGGCTTTGACTGATTCTAAGAGAATTCCATCCCAAGCAAAAGCATCTATTTCTCCTTGACTGAGTGCATTTATGCCTGTTTGAATATCCTCAAATGAGACTACAATAATATTAGGAATTTTTCTGATTACTGTTAATTCGTTGCTAGTTTTCGGTATTATCCCAATCTGACGACCTTCTAATGATGTCAAGGATTGAAAAGGGCTTGTCTGCTTGATTAGTAGTTGAGTTCCCGTGATAAAAAAGGGCACTGAAAAATCTACAAATTTAGCTCTATCCCAGCTAAAACTAGTAGTACCACAAATCAAGTCTACTTCTTCTCTCACAATTTTAGAAATTCGTTCATCAATACCAACTTCTGTATATTTAATCTCAATCTTTTTGTTGATTTCCCTTTCTAATTGAGTTTTAATTAGACCAATTATATCGACAGAATATCCCTGCCATTGCTTAGCCTTAAACTGACTAAAAGGATAGACATCTTTTCTTAATCCAACTTGCAAGACTCCTGTTTTTTTTACTCTTTCTACAATACTTTCAGCTTGTATAGGTGCTAAATTAAGTAAAAGAAATGCTCCAGTCAAAATACCTAAATAAATCGGTTTAAACATAGTTTATAAATATTCTATTTCTTGAGCTTTTTGTGGAAGTTGAGCTTGTTTTTGTCCCTGATTTCTGGCTTGAAAACCTAATAGACTAATTGGGGTTTTCAGTAAATCAATTGACCTTGACTTATTTCTGAGGATATTTAGAGTATCTCTGGGTATTTCTTGAATCAACCAACGCAGTAATTTATAAGATATTTCCCCAATTGTTAATTCTCTCATTAATTCTATACCATATAATTCATGAAGATACTTATTAGAAGAACCATAGCGTCGCCATTGACTTTGAAAATCAGCTAAATTAGAACGGTGTCGATGTTCTATAATAGCATCGGGTGAAAAGGTCAACTGCCAATCAGTTTCTAGAGAAATGCGCCAACAAATATCAGCATCACCTCCGGTAGTTAAATAAGGACGAAAAAGTCCTATTTGCTCAAAAATAACACGGCGAATAGCTAAA
Organism: Chroococcales cyanobacterium PMM_0086; assembly: GCA_949127655.1. Taxonomy (GTDB): domain Bacteria; phylum Cyanobacteriota; class Cyanobacteriia; order Cyanobacteriales; family Microcystaceae; genus CAISPN01. The sequence continues at coordinate 7,490 of CASBQB010000357.1, forward strand.
TTGGCTGTTTGTCCATAAGGTTTAAACGGATGTTCTAAAAGAAATTTTTGCGACATTACACCGCAACGTTCCGCATATTTTTCTAGTAAACTATTCCCAGGTAAGGGACTTATCTCTCCTACAACTACACCTATTTGATTTACTATAAATGGTTCGATCAGCTTTTCTACCCAGTTCGGATGAGGACGACAATCAGCATCAGTAAAGGCTATAATATCTCCAGAAGAGGCTCTAATACCTACATTCCTTGCTGCATAGGAACTCTGTATCTGATTTTGATGCAGTTGTTGAAAAGACTTTCCTTTCGCGCTACTCTCTTTACAGACTACTTCTAGGATTTCCCCTGTCTTATCACTGCTATTATTGTTAACTAGTAAATATTCTACTAGTGTATCCCGATAAGTTTGCTCTCTTAGACATTCAATCAAGCCTAGTACGTCTTCTTCTCCATTATAAATAGGTATCACTACAGATACTTTGGGCAAGAACTTAGATTGTGTCATATCATGCTTTTAAATCTCTAGCATTTACTTTATCATCTTTTTTAGTTTATGAAATCTCTTGTAAGAAAACTTTTCTTCTGGTTAGGAACAATTTGGTATTCCCCTGTATTATTAGCTTTTTTCTTAACTGATGTACAATCAGTAATCAAAGTAGATTTAGATCGTTGGCAATCTTCTTTAACCTGGACTAAACGTCCATATTTACTACAAATACTAGCTTTATTTAAAGAAGTTCCTGAATATAGAAATCTTTATTATTTCCGACTTTTCAAAGGAAATTCAGCAGGGAGACTCTTGATGTATGTCCTGAAAACAGTTTATCCACCCTGCCCTTATTTTTTCTTGGATAACTCTTGTAATATTGGGCCAGGACTCTTTATTCAACATGGCTTCAGCACAATAATTATGGCTGATATGGGTTCTAATTGTTGGGTTAATCAACAAGTGACTATTGGTCACAAAGATCAAACAGGTCGCCCGACAATAGGCGATAATGTGAGAATCACAGCAGGAGCTAAAGTATTGGGAAATATTACAATAGGCGATAATGTTACAGTCGGTGCTAATGCTGTTGTTGTTAAAGATGTCCCCCCTAACTGTGTTGTTGGAGGAGTTCCTGCACATATTATTAAAAGATCCACTTAAACCCTGATCATGTTAGATTTACCTCCTCTTAATACTGACACAATTTGGTCGATTCTCCAAGATGAAATTGATGATCTGATTGTCAATCAAATGGTTTGGCACTATTTAGGTTATCGTTATATTAATGAAAGTTGGAATAACACTCAAGTTTCCCCCGAATGGCAACAAGAATATCCAGAACCACCCAACTTCATTGAAAACCGACCACCAACTGTCAAGTTAACCCGTTCTATCCCAGTAGAAAACAAACAACTACTCAAAGAGAAACTAGGTTTTTCAGGTTGGAAAATAGACGAATTAACACCTCGTAAAACCCGTAGAGCGACTATGGCCAATTGGCTTTTAAGTTATTTAGTTCAACAGGGTGGGTGATCGACCAGGGTAAACGCATCTAAATTAATTTGACAAAAATCCAGATTTATGTTTCTACATAAAAGAGGAAAAAAGACTGTAAAACTATTATATATAAATGAAAATAATCATGTTTAAATATCTCTGATGTTCTCAGAGATAATGAATCTTCAATATTTATTAGTTTATTTGTATTTAAAAATGATTAACTGGCAGACCTTAAGATTTTTACTAAATAATCATTGTTCATAGCTGCTTTGTACCTTTACTCTACCCTTCGGGAACTACGAGATCCTACTGCAAGCAGAATTACGGAACATTTTCAAACTTCCTTTAAAGGTTTTTTCAAGTAGAGAGTAAATTAACAGCTAAACGAGGCAATAAAGCAAAATTTTCTGGAGCATTATCTCGTGCGTTTTCGACGACTATCCTCTCTACGTGGGCGTAGCCGCCCGTAGGGTAGGGTGTAGGCGTAAGCCCCCGTAGGGTAGTCGCGCTACGCGCGGCTACAGAAAATGTAACGTCTAATATCCAATGTAAGCTATTTTCAATCCCCCAATGGCTACGGATAGCCTAGGCAATTTTTTCAGCATTACTTTCTAAACTACTTAAATAAAAACGAACTTCATTAGTTGTTTTATTCCACATCTGTCGTTCACTTACGACCATTACAATTGTGGTTAATCCTGTCCACAGTGATTGGTTATGTAGACAAGGTAAACTAGAGACAGGAACTGTCCATACTTTTCTTTTTTCTATATTGGCACCCACCGCATAGAGAATAGCCTCTCTTAGAGTTCCTAGCTTCAATTCAGCTTCAATATCTTGTAAGTTGCAAGTGATAGGCAAATTATTTCACAACCTCTTAAAAATTCTAATATAGTACAAAAATTCGCAATCCAGAATATACGATAAATTTTCGGGGGCTTAGTAAAGCGTTTTTTCTTAATACCTCTTATCTCATCGCAGCCTTAAGGGAGGGGATCAATTTTCCCTCTTCTAGGTCTCGTCCAATGAAAACCAGTTTAGTTTCTTGCACTTCTTCGGGTTTCCATAAGCGATCATAAAAGGTATCAAAACGATCTCCTACTCCTTGTAAGACTAGACGCATTGGTTTATTGGCAACTTTGACAAATCCTTTAATACGATATATCTCATATTGAGAGACAAGCTGTTTGAGTTTTTCTAGCAAAACTTGAGTATCACACTCTTCTTGAGAAGTCCATTGAATACTATTAATTTGCTCATCATGTTCATGTTCTGCTTCACTATCATGGTGACTAGGACGACTCTCTAAATTCTCCTCTACAGCAGCATTAAAGCCTAATAAAATATTAGAGTCAATTTGACCATCTGTAATCGGCAGTATTTTGACACCTGGACGCAATTCTGCTTTTAACCAATCTATTACCTTTTGCTTTGTTTGACTATCTACCAGGTCAGTTTTAGTTAGTAGGACGAGATCTGCGCAAGCTAATTGATCTTCAAATAATTCTTCAATAGGTGTTTCATGTTCCAAATTAGGATCAGCTTCTCTTTGACTTTCTAAAGCTGCTAGATCTTTGACTAATTTTCCTGTTGCTACCCCCGAGCAGTCAACTACTGCGATAACTCCATCTACTGTAGCACCGTGACGAATTTCCGGCCAACGAAAAGCCTGTATTAAGGGTTTGGGTAAAGCTAATCCTGAAGTTTCTATGACAATAGCATCAAGGGTATTTCTTCTTTCTAGAAGTACCTGCATAGTGGGAAAAAATTCTTCTTGAACCGTGCAGCAGAGACAGCCATTAGTAAGTTCAACTATGGGGTTAATAGGTAGATCTTCTTCATCACAAACTTGACAAGATTTGAGTAATTCACCATCAATACCCACTTCGCCAAATTCATTAACCAGAACAGCTATTTTAAGTCCTTGCTTGTTTTGGAGAAGATGACGGATCAAAGTGGTTTTTCCAGCACCTAGAAAGCCGGTAATTACAGTGACAGGTATTTTGTGCATAAGATTTTAGATTTGTTTGGGTAAACGAATAAAACTAGACTGAAGAGGCGCTAAAATTTGATTGAGCTGATTTAATTGTTCAGGCGTTCCCATACAGATTAAAATATCAAAAGCCAGCAGAATAGTTTCAGCAGTCGGACTGACAATTAACTGGCCATTTTGACGACGAATAGCTACTACTAAAGCACCAGATAATGAACGCAATCCTATTTGTTTTAGGCTTTGATTGACACAAGGACAACTAATAGGATCAATCATACATTCTTCCAGGTAAACAGAACCATCGCCTGAAGAGAGAATACCATCAACAAAGTCCATTACTTGAGGACGTAAGGCAGCCGCTGCTAAGCGTTTTCCCCCTGTAATGTAAGGTGAGACAACAGCATCAGCGCCAGCACGTTGTAATTTTTTAACAGCTTCTTCAGTACTAGCTCTAGCGATAGTACGGATATTCGGATTCAAAGTTTTAGCAGAAAGAACAGTATAGAGGTTATCTGCATCGGAAGAAAGGGCAGTCACTAAACAAAGGGCACGCTCTATTTTAGCTTTAATCAGGGTTTCATCAAGAGTAGCATCACCTTGAATAATAATATAACCTAATTCTTTGGCCTCCTCAATCTGATGGCTATCTGACTCTAGTAAAACAAAGGGTATCCCTTCAGCTTGAAATTCTAAAGCTACTTGACGGCCAGTACGTCCAAAGCCACAAAGGATATAGTGTTGATTTAATGATTCTAACAAGCGTCTCTCCTGACTTCGTTGAATGCCATCTTGAAAATAACCTTGAATAAAAGCTTCTGTAAAGCGGTTAACAATATAACCAATTACCATTACGCCCATTAGAATAAGAAACAGGGTAAAAAGACGAGATAACTGACTCAGTGGATAGATTTCTCCAATGCCAACTGTGGCCAGAATGTTCATAGTCATGTAGGCTGCATCTAACCATGTCCATCCCTCAATGAAGCGATACCAAAAAGTACCAAGTACAAAAAGACCAACTAAGGCAGTTATTCCATTAACCAGTTGTTGTTGTAAGTGTCGATACTGTTCTTTCTTGGGTGGTCGCTTAAACTGTCTAAATGATCTTTTATCTCTGTGTCTGAATCTAAACATTAACAAATAGTCCCATTGAAGTCTATTGAACAGAATTTTTTCAGAGATTCTGCTATCAATTTAATAACTAAGTCGGTTAAGGAGAAGATAATGAGTCCAGAAACTTTATTGAAAGAACCCCTCTCAACATTCGAGGTGGAAGAATTTAACCATTATGTAATGAATACTTATGGACGCTTTCCCATTGCGATAGAACGCGGGGAAGGCTGCTACCTCTGGGATACACAAGGAAAAAAATATCTAGATTTTGTGGCAGGAATTGCTACTTGTACCCTGGGTCATGCACACCCGGCTATGATTAAAGCTGTCACTGAGCAAATTAACAAGCTGCATCATGTCTCTAATTTCTACTATGTTCCTGAACAGGGCCAACTAGCTAAATGGATTGTAGATCATTCCTGTGGTGATCGGGTATTTTTCTGTAATTCTGGCGCAGAAGCCAATGAAGCTGCTATTAAACTTGTTCGCAAGTATGCACATACCGTATTAGAGTTTTTGGAAAAACCAATTATTCTCACAGCTAAAGCTAGTTTTCACGGACGGACTCTGGCGACATTGACAGCGACAGGACAACCAAAATATCAGCAACACTTTGATCCGCTGGTGCCTGGGTTTGCCTATGTACCCTACAATGATATCAAAGCAGTTGAAGATGCGATAACTGATCTCGATGAGGGAAATAGTCGTGTAGCAGCAATCATGCTAGAAACTCTGCAAGGAGAAGGTGGAGTCCGTCCAGGTGATCAAGAATACTTTACCCGCATCCGTGAAATCTGTGACGATAATAACATCCTCTTAGTCTTTGATGAGGTGCAAGTCGGGGTAGGACGCACAGGGACTCTCTGGGGATATGAACAGCTTGGCGTAGAACCAGATATTTTTACTAGTGCTAAGGGACTAGCTGGGGGCATACCTATTGGTGCAATGATCTCTAAGAAATTCTGTGATGTCTTTGAACCAGGTAATCATGCTTCAACTTTTGGTGGTAACCCTTTTGTCTGTGCAACAGGACTAGCTGTTCTTAAGACTATAGAAACAGATGACTTATTAGAGAATGTACAAGCTAGAGGAAATCAACTACGCGGATTACTTCGGACTATCTTACAAAAATATCCTGGAGTATTTAATGAGGTGCGTGGTTGGGGTTTAATTAATGGCTTGGAAATCAAGGCTGAACACAGTTTGACCTCTCTAGATTTCCTTAAAGCAGCCATGTCTGAGGGTTTATTAATCGCCCCAGCCGGACCGAAAGTTCTTCGCTTTGTGCCCCCTCTAATTGTCTCAGAGAGTGAAATTAATCAAGCTATGGCTATCCTAGAAACAGCAATTATCAATTGTCTAGGTTAAAACTGAGCAATCTTTTTTTAAAAAGACTTGACAATTAGAAAAATATCGAATATAGTCTTGTTAGTGTGAGGAGAGAACCAGATAAGAGAACCGAGACGAAACACGGCCAGTCGTCGGTTCTCTTTCTGTTTTAAGGGTATTTAAAGTAAAAACTTACGCATAGCAACAGCAGCCCCATCTTCCTCAACTGTAGGGGCTACCCATTTAGCAAGACATTGAATAGTTGGACGGGCATTACCCATCGCTACACTTAGTCCTGCATACTCAAGCATTTCTGAATCATTGAAATTATCCCCAATAGCCATCACTTGGTCAGAAGATAAACCTAGCATCTTTTCAGCTAGATAGCGTATTGCTTCGCCTTTGGTAGCTTGGGGGTGGTTAGCTTCGATCAAGGTTTCAGCAGACTGTGTGATATAGACTCTTTCTCTAGAATGTAGTTGCTGAAGGTCATCGGTAGTTTTTTGGATTAACTCAACATCTTGAGAGAAAGCTAGTACTTTAGTCGGACTGCTTTGAGCAAAAGTCCTCAAGTCTCCAACCACATTAGGCATAACATGGGAACGTTGAGCATAAAATCTGGTTTCTGGAGTTGCCTGGCGAACATAAAGTTGATCCTCAAAGTAAAAATGTACTTCAATTTGTTCAAGTAAATGAGGCTGTTCATAGTAATCTAATAGGTCTGCTGCAACCTCTGAGGCAACAGGAAAATGTCGCAAAATTTCCCCCGTATGAGGATTTTGTATCCAAGCGCCATTATAGGCAACAATGGGAGTGGATAAACCCAAATACTGATGAAAATGTCTAGCACTTTGATACATACGTCCGGTTGCTAAAACTACTTGAATATCTTTTGCGAGAACTTGAGTAATAGTTTCTTGAATGGTTTGATTGATTTGATTAGATTTACCGACAATGGTTCCATCGATATCTAAGACTAATAATTGAATATCCATAAAAAATCCTCTGCACTTTTTAACATTAGAATACAAGATTGAGGCTTAATGTTAAGCTAATCTCCAAGAGTGCCAAAAATATTTATGGAATTATTTCAGCTTTACCTTACCTTCTTTTTTAGCCTGTTATTGCAGTCTCTCCCTTCATTGCTTTTAGGTATCTTTTTATCAAGTGCTTTGTTAATTTGGGGTAATCCACATCAGATAGCGGCTAAATTTCCCTCTAATCGTTTACTAGGTGCCTTAATGGGGAGTGGTCTAGGGTTAATCTTTCCGGTAGGACAATATGGCATAATTCCTCTAACCCGTCGTCTCCTGCTACAGGGAGTGCCAATAGCAGCAGCTTGGAGTTTTCTGGTTGCAGGCCCTACAGTAAATATCATAACTCTTTGGCTATCTTGGCAAGTTTGGGCTAATCAACCTCGTATAATTTTTTTGAGATTACTTTTAGGCTGGTTGATGGGGTTTTTAATTGGGGTGTTGTGGAGTTATTCCATAGAACTCCCTATCTCTACTGATCAAGATACTTTACGGGCAACACCATTAATTACAGGAACTATTTTACATTCACCTGAAGCTGGACAACCTATACTTCATCGTGTCGGGAATTTAATCTATGAATATCCCACTCTAGAATTATCTCCTCAAAAGAGGTTACCTGTCTTTTGGGAGAATACAGTTTATGAAGTTCGGGAATTAGGCTCTATTTTAATCCTAGGTTGTGCGGTAGCAGGGATGATCAGCCTCTTTCTACCTCAGTCTGAGATTCTTTTGGCTTCGCCATCTCCTTTTATGCAGACAATAGGGATGATGCTGTTATCAAGTGTTTTCTCTCTTGATTCTTGGATGAGTTCTAGTGTTGGGGCTTCTTTTAATACTTTTATTCTAGAAGGTTCAAGCTTAGCTTTTCTCCTGGTTGGTTCGGTCAATATAATTAGTTTAGGGTTACTTTTTAATATTTTTCGTCCTAAGCTGGTGATTTATCTGTTGATAATTATCACGCAATTGACTCTACTTTTCTCTCTAATCATCAATTCTTATATATAGTCTTCAAAAGACAAATATCTAGTAATTCTTCTACTCCATTGACAGGATAGATAGGCATATTTAACTTTTGACTGACTTCTTCTACTGTGAGATCATCTAAAAATCTCTCCTCATCATGCTTTAACATAACTGTTGGTAAAAGTATTGCTTGACCTAAGTTTTTACCTACTAACCCTGTAAGAAGATCAGAACCTGTTAATAGTCCAGTAACCGTAATTTCCTGCCCCCAATATTGGCTCTTTAAGGGTAGCAATTCTATTTTTAGCCCTGCAACTTGGTTTAATTGTTTAACTAAGGGTTCAAAGGCATATTCAACGGCATTACCTACGACCCACGATAGATGACGCGCAGGGGTGATAGATTCAGGTAACCGTTTTTTCGCTACTCTTTGAAACTCTTTGATAAATTGCCGAATAGAACCAACTCCATTGCCAATTTGAGGATAATCTTCATAGTCAGCTTCTAAAGGTAATTCTTTTCTAGCTATCAAGAACCATTCATCAGCTAACCAGACTACATTAGTTTGATACTGTTGATAAAATCTTTTTTGGAGTGTTTGAACTTGGGTAATTACTTCAAGTGCTTTTTGAGGGGTAACGGGAATTAGAGGATCATCTGTAGGACGGAAGCGAGTTAAACCAACAGGAACCACAGCTATAGATGCGACTGTTGGCCAGTCTTCTTGATAGAAACTGACTAGATCTAAGATAGTTTTTTCTAAATGTTGACCATCATTAATTCCTGGACAGACTACTATTTGGGCATGAATTTGTAATTCTCTAGTTTGAAACCATTTTAACTGCTCTAAAATCAAACCAGCACGAGAATTTTTCAAAAGACGAATTCTTAAATCAGGTTCCGTTGCATGGACTGAAACATAGAGAGGTGAAAGGCGCATTTGTTCAATACGTCGCCATTGGTTTTCTGTAAGATTGGTGAGGGTTAAATAACTACCATAGAGAAAGCTGAGACGATAATCATCATCTTTAAAATAGAGAGTCTTTCTTTTACCTGGTGGTTGTTGATCAATGAAGCAGAAGGGACAGCGATTATTACATTGAATGAGTCCGTCAAAAAGGGCTGTTTCAAACTCTAGTCCCAAGTCTTGATCATATTCTTTTTCAATTTCAACCTGATGTTTTTTTCCTTTAGTATCGAGAACCTCTAACTCTAATACTTCATCAGCGCAGAGAAATTGATAGTCAATGAGATCCCGGAGTGGAGTTCCATTAATTGAAATGATGGCATCTCCTGCTTCAAAACCGATTTCTTTGGCTAAGGAATCAGGTAGAACATGACTAATTTTAGCGGGACTTAGAGTAGTTTGACTCATAGCAAGGAAGTTAAGTAGATGGCTATTCGATCATCTTAACATTTTGAACAAGTTTCCCCCTCACTCTATAATGAGACAGGCAAAAAGAATAAAAGGTGATTCTGTAAGGGTCTATGACTACATTGTTACGAAATTTCTGGTACATGGCTATACCAGGAAAACAACTTAAACGCGGTCAAATGATCCATAAAAGGATGTTGGGTGATCCTATTGTTATAGGTAGACGCACAGATGGTCAAGTCTTTGCTATGCGTGATATCTGTCCACATCGAGGCATACCTTTAAGTTATGGTTGGATAGAAGGAGACGGTGTTTGTTGTTGTTATCATGGCTGGAAATTTAAAACTACAGATGGTAGATGTAGTGAAATACCTGCTTTGACTGAAGATAATGGTTTAGATATCAACAGAATACAAGTAGCTGTTTATCCATCTTTAGAAGTTCAGGGTAATATTTGGGTTTATATTCCCAATGATCCTAAAGAAAAACTTGATCTAACTCAATTGCCTTCTCCTCCTATTATTCCTGATTTGGGAAATGCGGTTCCAAATCTCTCTGAGACTATTCACTTCAACTGTAATATCGATCATGCTGTTATCAGTTTAATAGATCCTGCACATGGTCCTTATGTTCATCGTTCTTGGTGGTGGAGGAGTGGACCACCTCAGTTACGTACTAAAGAAAAAAACTATGAACCTGTTCCCTTCGGTTTTCGTTTAGTACCTTATCAAATGCCTGTCAGTGCTAAACCTTACAAACTTTTGGGTAATCAAGTTAGTATAGAAATAATAGTTCAATTGCCCTCATTAAGAACAGAGTTACTAAAAGGAGAGCGATATAAGGCCTGTGCTTTTACGGCCATTACTCCCATCAATGAGAATGAATGTGAATTACATCAAAGTCTCTATTGGACTGTCCCTGGTCTGGGTCTGTTTAAACCGATACTAGGTTATTTAGCAAGACAGTTTTTAGGTCAGGATCGAGATATAGTAGTTAAACAGCAAGAAGGCTTAGCCTATGATCCCTCTCTTATGTTAATTGATGATGCTGATACACAGGCTAAATGGTATTTTCGTTTGAAACAAGAGTACTTGCGCTCACAAGCTGAGGATAGACCTTTTGAGAATCCAATTGAAGCGAGAGTTTTACGTTGGCGAAGTTAAAAGATTAAGTCTTAATTAAGTTATAATTTGAATGACTTGTAATAATTCCCTAGGACTATCAACTAAAAAATCAGGTTGATGTTCTTGTAATATCTTAGTTGAATTAAAGCCCCAACTAACTGCTATTACTTTGATTTTGCTTTTCTTAGCTGCACTGATATCTCTAGTCTCATCGCCGACATAAATCACTTGATTAGGTTCAACTTGTTGCGATTTAATTACTTTATTTATTACTCTATGTTTGCCAAATATTGTTGAACCTGAGTAAATAAAATCAAAGTATTCTATTAGTTGATTATTTTCTAAAAAAGCCAGTACGTTATCTTTTAAATTGGAGCTAACAATACCTATTGAATAGCCTGCTTCTTTGAGTTCTTTTAAGGAAGAAGGCATACCAGCAATAGGTTTTAAAATGTGGATATGTTTACTCAGTTCTTGAGTAAAGCGTCTTAAAATAAAGGGTATTTTGAGAGTAGAAACACCGGAACGGAAGACAACATCTCTTGAACTCAAGTTTTTTAGTTCTTCGAGATTTTCTTGATTGATAGCTTGATAATTAAATTCTTTAGCAAGTTGATTAGCAATTGTTAAAGAAATATGATGGGTATCGGCAATTGTCCCATCAAAGTCAAAAATGATAATTTTAATAGTCATTATTATAAATAGAAAAGTTAGCAATCTTAGGGAAGCTCTATTTCCCTATTTATTAGCTTCCCTTATTTTAAGATTAGCACGAGCGTTGCGTCTTAACATCCAGGCCTTGATTCTTCTAAGTGAGGAACCTTGAAAACGCTTTTCCCATTGTTGATCGGAGATGGTTGCTAGTTCGGTTAATTTGGGTGAAATATTTTCAGGGAAAGGCTGAAAATCAGTTATGTTTGTTTCTTGGGCAAAACGTTGATTCCAAGGACAAACGTCTTGACAAATATCACAGCCTGCTATCCATCCCTCTAGATTCTCAGCTATTTCCGGTGGAAGTTCAGGCTCTCTATTCTCTATTGTATGATAGGCTATACAGCGCTGAGCATCAACTATAAAAGGTGCTGTGATAGCCTGGGTTGGACAGGCATCTAAACACCGAGTACAAGTACCACAATGTTGAGTACTAGGATCGTCCTGAGTGAGAGGAATATTGGTGAGAATTTCCCCTAAAAAGACCCAGCTTCCATAATCTTTAGTAATTACATTACTATTTTTAGCAATCCAGCCTATTCCTGCACGTTGCGCCCAAACTTTATCTTGTACAGGACTGGTATCAACACAAAAACGGGTTTGAATGCCATCTTCCTGCGCCTCTAACCACTTAGAAAACTGTTTTAGCTTTTGAGACATCACTTTATGATAGTCTCTCCCCCAGCCATAGCGAGAGACCTTTCCATAACCTTCGCTAGTGGAGTGTTGATGTCCAGTATAGTAATTTAGAGCAAGACAGATGACTGAACGAACACCTGGCATATATTCCTGAAGAAACCCTCTTTTGCTGTTAGTCATCCAGGTTAGATCGGCATGATACCCTAAAGCTAGCCACTTTTCTAGATTGGCTGTAGCATCATCTTGATATGAGAATTGGGCATCAGCGATACCCACCTTGTGGAAACCTAAAGAGATGGCTTGTTCTTTAATTTGAGAACTATCCAGCATTGATCCTATCCGTCTTTTGTCTGTTTTGGTTCTAGATCAATTTTGGGTACTATATTAGGACGTTCGGTATCTTCCCAGCCTGCAGGTTTGGTGGAATTATACCAAGCTATTGAACCAATGGTCACAGCGGCAATAAAGCCTACGACATAGACTGCTACAAAATAGGTAGGAAATTTAGTAGTAGCAGCTAAAAAGTTGAGTAAAATGAGCATATATTTCTTTATTTAGTAAGTTAACTCTGAACAATCTTAACAAAAATCAGGCTTTAGTTACCTCCAAGGCTCCTGCTTATATCTCCTAAATATAGCTTGTTATTTGCTAACGGGACTTAGACAAAAATAGCTTCAAAGCTAGTTTGATTTTTCTCCTCGTTTAGAGGACGGCTTCGGTCATAGCTTGGCTAAGCACATTAGTGAGTTCTAACGCTTCTGCCTGGTTGGTTAAGTCTTCAAAGTCAAGGGTTTGACCTTGCACTTTCAGTATGCCTAAGACATCCCGCCATTGTTTCTCTGACTGACTTTGGACTCTCCAACGCAGTTTGTTTAGAATGATCTCTTCAGGTGAAGCCAAGTATAGTATGCCTCGGCTGGGGATGTTGATCGCCCGTCGTCGGTTAAATTGTGCTTGATCAAGAACACTTGTATATGCTAACATCAGGTCTGCACGAGCAATGGTTTCTTGATGGGTAATGCCTAGGGTCTGCAACCGCCGGGATCGGATATCTTCAACGCCTGGAACGTAGAATCCTTGGCTTTCCAAGCATTGAACTAGTGGGTCAAGTTGAGATGAGGAAAGTCTAATCACAACATTTAGATCGAAGGTGGTTCTAGGTTCACCATAGGTGGCAGCGGCAACACCACCGGTAATGTAGTTAGGAATATCTAGGTCTGCAAAAATATTTTGTAGTTGAATAGCTAGGGTGATGGAATCTTTAATCCAGGTCATTTCAGTTCCTGTAGGTATGAATCCCGGCGGACAGTGGTCACCTAAGAAGGCTTGTGCAATCGCCTGAACCAATGCTGTTTCTGATAAGGATGAATGGGTTTGGCGCAGTCCACATAAACAAAGCTGTCTAGCTCCTTGGGTAAGGGTGACACTCATTTGTAGGCGATCGCTATTTGATCTCTGCTGTAATAGTGCAAATTCAAAGGCATCTGTCTCAATGCTGGTGTCTGAGGCTTGCGCGCGGTATCCTGGTTTGACTGCTGGTAAATTTAGTTTTTTGGCGATTGGTTTTGTAGTCACCGCTTATAACGTCACTGTATAATCTATGTTTCGCATCTGTGTCAAGATAGCCAATGATATTCCTTACTTGTGGGACAGGCATCTTGCCTGTTCTAGTGTTTATAACTAAAGTATTCTTGTCTCTTTCTTAACTGGTTTAGGAGGATTTTTAAAGCCTTGGTAGATAGTTTTAGAGATTTGTTGAATTAATATTCTACCTGCAACATCATTGTAAGGACGTTGGACAAAAATAACCCCTATATAGCGTTTGCCATTAGGCATATCAATGATCCCGGCATCTCCTAGTATAGTACCAATATCACCAGTTTTATGGGCAATAGCTGCATTTTCTTCTAAACCTTGAGGCAGGAGAGTTCTTGTTTTTGTGCCCTGCATAATCCCTATTATTCTATCGCGTGACTTGAGAGAAACTAATTCTCCTTGGTTAATTTTGTGCAACAGATTTACTAAATCCTTGGAACTAGTGGTGTTAGTTCCTTTTAAATCTGGCAGGGGTGTTTTAATAGAGGTTGAAGTGATTCCCCAACTCAGAATACGGCTGTTTAGTGCATCTTTACCGCCCAAGGTTCTAATCAGCATATTAGTAGCTGTATTGTCGCTGATGACAATCATTCTAGTAACAACATCTAAAGCTGTAAATTTTGTGTCAGGTTTCTGATATTGCATATTTCCTGAACCATCAGCTAGATCAGCCTTAGTCATTGTTAAACTCTGGTCAAGACGAATTTTTCCAGCATCTACGTCTTGAAAGAAAGCAACTAAAACAGGTAACTTAATTATACTAGCTGCAGAAACTATTTTAGTGCTCTCGATATCTACATAGTTACCATTATCTAAATCAACAAATAAAGCAAAAGGTTTTAATTTAGGGGATTTTTTGGCTAAAGCGAGGACTTCTTGTTTGAGAGGTAGTATTTCTTGCTTAAGTGGAAGGGTTGCTGATGCAGTAGGAATAACCGGAGTCTCAACTGTTTTGTTAGACTGAGTGACCAGATGGGTTGGTTCTAGGTTAAGTTTTAGCGAAGAGATAAAGGGTATATCTGTTGGTTTAAGTCGGGTGAGAATACCTCCAGCTATTGCACTTAAACTAACACTGAGAATTCCTATTCGCAAGAGCCAAAAAATAACTGGAAAAGCGGAAATAGAAAAAGATGAACGAGGTTTAGTGCGGGGTGTAGAACTTTTTACTAAAGAAAGAGGGCTAGTCATTAGAGTATTTTTAGGAGTTTTAGGTTGATCAATCTTCGGCAAAACTTCAATAATAGTAATAAGTTTAAATTAGAAAATCAGAATACTGTCATTGCTGACTAATCTGGTCTGATTTTTGTTGCTGATCCCAATCTATTTGTCTGAGAATGCCTCTTAAGGAGGTCACTTCCTCTGCTGTTAGTTGGGCTTTATTAAATAAACGACGTAGTTTTTCCATACGTGCAGTAGCTGTATGAGGATGAAGGTAGCCGATTTTTAATAAGATGGACTCTAAATGTTGATAATAGCCTTCGACAACTTCCAAGGAAGCTAAATCAGTAGCAGCATCAATATTATAGGGTAAGTTAGACTGTGTTAACTGATAGAGTTCATAAGCACAAATAGCTACAGCTTGAGCTAAGTTAAGAACAGGATATTCTGGATTAGAGGAAATACAAATATAGCGATGAGCATAGTTTAACTCTAGATTGGAGAGTCCCCGATCTTCAGGTCCAAAAAGCAAAGCTGTTTCTAAATTATTACTTAATAACCAAGGTAAAGCTACTTTTGGTGATTCTAACTCAGTAGGGAGACTTCTTTGTCTAGCTGTTGTCGCAATAGCCCTATTTACCCCTTGTAAGGCTTCTAAAAGAGTAGGTACTATCTTTGCTTCTTCTAAAACATCTCCTGCATGGACTGCCATTTTGCGGGCTTCTTCTGAATTGTAGTCACATTGTGGATTAACTAAAACTAGACGAGTTAAGCCCATGTTTTTCATAATACGGGCAATTGAACCGACATTGAGACTACCAGCCGGTTCTACTAAGATCAGGCGAACTTTTTTAAGGAGATTCTTTGACATTAGGACTAATTGAAGCTGACGGTTTAGGGGTAACTACAGGTGGTGTAGGTAAAGCTTCTGTTTTCAAGACATCTGTGGCATTGAGAACATTCTCTTGAAAGCCAAAAGACCATATTGTTGCTGCAGCTTCAGCACGGGTCACAGTTCTTTTTGGTTGTAATAAAATAGTATAACCTAGTGTGCGACGTAGATTAGAAGCTTCTCCATTTTGAAAGTCTACATAGAGAGAGCGCCATATTTTAGGGTCAATGAGGTTAGCATCTTGAAAACCCCAAGTTGCTTTCATTGTTTCTAGGGTAGCTGCAGGTAAGGCTTTACGATAGTCAAGTGGGATTTTCCAGAGTAAGAGGGTTTCTCTAGTTAAGGCAGTATCTGGACGCAATAAGACTGCACTGTTATCCTTGGTTAGAGTGGAGGGAATTATTCCTGCTTCTGCTAGTCCTTGAATAAGAGGAAAGTCGGGATCATTTGTTGCTAAATCTTTAAATATGGGATAACTATTTGTAGATGCTAAACGTATTTGTAGACTGGGTAGATTACTATAAAATCGATTATTAGCATTAACTAACCAACGTAAATACTCTCTTCTAGTAATAGGTGCATTGAGGTTTCCTGTTTGAATAATTCCCAAACTAACTAAGTCTTCAATATACCCTTTGAAACTAGCTGAAAGTTTTTCTTCTTCTATTACAGTGGGTAAAGGTGAAGTAGTTACAGAAGGAGAAATGAGGACCAGAGATGGTGAAGGTGATGGCGTATTTTTTAGGCTTGCATCAGGCGTTAAGCTAGATTCTAACAAACGATTCCCACTACAGGCTGTTAAACTAATCAGTATGGTCAAGAGTGAATAAATTTTATATGCTTTGTTTTTCATCTTTTACCGAGACTAAAGAAACGGGTTATTTTTTTCCATAAATATGATCTAACCCCTTTAAGATACTGTTCAAAACGGTAGTTAAAAAGAATATCTAGTATTTCTTTTGTTGAGAGATATTTTAATGAATCAACTCCTTTGTCTATTCTAGCATCACTGTATTCAAGATATACTTTACGGCTGAGTCGTTCTGAAGTATTCCAACGAAACTCAAAGACTTTTAACATTTCTTTAGGATAGTTGGCGAAGTCTTTGATCTTGCCTTCAAGGTAGGCTTGAACCTGTTTAGTGGCTATTTCAGCGCCGTACATACCATGTCTAATACCTTCTCCTCCTAAAGCATTAATAGTCGATACAGCATCTCCAATGGCGATAATATTATCTCGATAATAACAATCTTTTAAACCTGAAGAATACTCGACAATTGAGCCATGTACATCTATTAATTGATAATCTTTAACCTGTATATATTCTTGAATTAATTGCTCAATATAGTGTTTTAATGGTTGAGTTGTTTCAATCACTTGATGGGGTTCATCTAGCCAAGCTGCTCCTACTTTTAACTGATTTTGATCCATTGGGAAAATCCAAGCATAACCTTTAGGACTCCAATAATGCCCTAAAAAAAAGATTAAGTTTTTAGCATATGGTTGATAGTCTTTTTCTGATATTTTAATCAGATATTCTATTCCTACGGCTTTTAATAGAGATGGTTTATCTTGTTTATTGGGGTATAAAACAGAGCGGCTGTAACCTGTTGCATCTACTAAAACTTTGGTTTGAACTTCTACTATTTCCCCTTTTTTAGCTCTTAAATAGACTTGGGTTTTGTCTGAATTCTGAGATGATTTAATATAGCGATATCCTAGATAAACCTCTCCTCCATTATTAATTACTTCTTCTGCTAAAAAAGCGCGTAACTTGGCAAAATCGAAAACTACACCGAGAGTTTTTTCTGAGTGCCAATTTCTTTTTATCTTGGTGCTAATAATTTCTATTTTTTGCCAGGTACTCCCAATAACTTTTTCAGGAAGCTTAAATCTTGCTAAGGTTTCTAAAGGGGTTGCTGCACTAGAAAAGTTATTCTGCTCAAAGTTCTCATGCTGCTCTACTAAAAGAACATGATAACCGAGCTTACTAAGCAGTCTAGCACAATGCCCCCCAGATGGACCAGCCCCTACCACTACTACATCAAAATCTTTCATTGATTACTATATAAGCTTAGGTGTCATTGGAGTTTTTAAGCACCAAGATCAACCTTGTTTTGCCACTTTCCAACACCTAATTATATGTAGTTTTAGCTTCATTTTAGATGTTATTTTTGAACCTCTCATCACTATTGACCGTAGGACCTGATGGATGGACATCTTGCATAAATAAGAATAAAATCAATTATCACTTGGCGACAATCATCAAGTACTCCTAGTATTGCCTATTCCCCCTTCCCCGACTTCTGCCTGAAGTCTAATGATACACTAGTAATTTGAATGAGCTTACTCAATTTTCGATTATTTTCCTTATTTATGATATTTGATAATACTACCGAAGGATTGGGATTACTTGCTGGAACACTTACAACAGTATCTTTTCTACCTCAAGTTATACAAGTATGGCAAGCACGATCTGCTAAAGGCCTTTCCTTTCAGTGGATTATACTATTTAGTACTGGAGTATTTCTCTGGTTTCTCTATGGACTAATAAGTGATGCTCCTTCTGTTTTTATAGCCAATGGTATTACACTAGGACTGGTTTGGATTATTCTGTATTTTAAGATTAAATATGGTTAGTATTTTTTAACTGTATAACTCAGTATTGTAAATATAGCAGTCCTAAATGATAAACTAAGCTCTATGAAAATATCGGAAAGTCTATGACTACTCATTTTATCACTGCAGAAATTGACCTAACCCAAAGCCCTCTCCAGATACAAAAGTCCATTGAGAGTGAACTAGAAAAAAGAGGAGAACCTTTAAGGTGGGCTATTACTGAAGTAGACAGCCAAAAAGAAACAATCAAAGTAGAAGCAATTATTCTGGTTGATGAACCCCAAACTAGCCAAATATAACGCCCTTTTACTAGTACCGACTGGAATTGGCGCGTCAATTGGGGGCTATGCTGGGGATGCTCTCCCCATTGCTAGAATGATTGCAGAAGTCGCTGACTGCCTAATTACTCATCCTAACGTCCTTAATGGCGCACAACTCTACTGGTCTATGCCCAATACTCTCTACGTAGAAGGCTATGCTTTAGATAAGTTTGCTAAAGGAAATTGGCATCTACAACCTGTACTGGGAAATCGCCTAGGTCTATTACTAGATCAAGGCATAGAGCCTGAATTAAGATTGCGTCATTTACAGGCTGCTGAGGCGACAAGAGCTACTTTAGGACTTTCTTTAACGGATTATGTAACAACTGATGAACCCCTAGAGATAGCCCTTAGAACCTCACCATCGGGTGCAAGTTGGGGGACTATAAATAATACAGGTAGCCTATTCAGGGCTGCAGCTAAACTGATTGAACAGGGACAGGCTCAGGCTATAGCTATAGTAACCCGATTTCCCGATGATTGTGGGAGTTTAGCGCTAGAGCAGTACCGTCAAGGGTCAGGGGTTGACCCCCTAGCAGGGGCTGAAGCAGTTATTTCACATCTGGTGGTGCGTGAATTTCGTATTCCAGCGGCTCATGCTCCCGCTTTAAACCCTCTCCCACTCTCTGAAGATATCTCCCCTAGGGCTGCAGCTGAAGAAATAGGTTATACTTTTTTACCCTCGGTTTTGGTGGGTTTGAGTCGCGCTCCCGGTTATCTAGTAAATTCTTCCAGGGATAGTCTCTCTGCTCAAAGTGTCAATGTGGTGATTACTCCAGGGTCAGCTTGTGGAGGTAGCGCTTTACTCAGTTTGGCTAACAGAGGGGCAAAAATCATCGCGGTAGAGGAAAATCTGACTCAGATGAGAGTTCAGCCAGAACAGCTAGGAATTAAAGCTATTCGTGTAAAATCTTATCTAGAGGCAGTTGGGGTTATGGTGGCAGATAGGGCAGGAATTTCCCTAGAATGTCTTGGTCCCTCTTTTTCTTGTTTAGGTTGTTTAAAATAATTTGGTGCAAGATTCTAATAATATCGCTCGCTCCAAGATTCTAGTAATAATTGCTATCAGCGCTGTTGTGTTGATGACAATTGCTAAAATCTGGCAACTATTAGGTGAGATAACGATTTTACCCGTTATTTGGAAAATTAGTGATATAGGCTTAAGTGTGACCATAGCAATCACTGTAGTGGCTTTGAGTAGCCTTCTCTACTCGGTTTGGACTGGTTATCGCCAGAGTGTTGATACCTATGTAGAAACGATTATAGAGCCTCTTCTGTGGTGGGATCTAATTTGGTTAGGGCTTTTACCTGGTCTAAGTGAAGAGCTACTTTTTAGAGGAGTTATCCTCTCTGCTTTTGGACAGGATATAATGGCGGTGATTTTTTCTAGTTTAGTCTTTGGAATTCTGCATCTAAGAGCCTTACAATACTGGTCTTATGCTCTGATGGTAACCTTAGTCAGCTTGATTTTAGGTTATAGTGCTTTAGTAACAGGAAATCTTTTAGTGCCGATTTTGATTCATATTTTGATTAATTTTTTATCTTGTTCTCTCTGGAAATATAATCGCCTCAAATTAATATGAACATAAGTTTTCGGGAATTTAATGCCTTTGATCTTTGGATCTGGATAGAATTTGCCACCGTTCCTTCTCGCATGGAACAGCAGTATGTTGAGGAATTGTTTGACTCCTGGTTCTATCTGGGTAAATTAGGTGGTTTTAATGCTGAAAATCTCCAGGTCCAAGATAATGGAGTGGAGATCAGTTACATGAATTATGATACTATCGCCGCTTCTAATACTTTGATGTCCGTTATGCACAATATGTCTGAGTTTGAGTATGAGGGTAGATGGGGGCGTTGTTGGTTTGATTTAGGTACAAGTGATTTAATTGCTTTAGATACACTAATTAATACTCTAGCTCAGCTTAATAAAGACCTTGTGGGAATTGAGCAGCTAATTTTTGGGGGAGAAAATCCAGAATGGCCGATTAATTCAGATAGCCGTTCTCTTTTTGAGTAAGATATAAAAATCCTATTCAATAATCACAAGATCAACAATGGCTCAAATCGAATTTTCTAAAGGGGTCCCAGAAGAAACAATACCTAATATCAGATTAACCCGCTCCCCTGATGGAGAGACTGGGCGAGCTTATTTTTATTTTGAAGCAGCTTCTGTTCTTAGCGCGGAGCGTAAGGATGAAATCACTGGAATGTATTTAATAGACAATGAAGGAGAAATCATCACCCGTGAAGTCAAAGGAAAGTTTGTCAATGGCAAGATTTCCGCTCTAGAGGCCATTGTAACTTTCAATTCTCCTGCTGAGTGGGATCGCTTTATGCGTTTTATGGAAAGCTACAGCCAAGAACATGGCTTGGAATTCCTTGGTAATAGCTAAGATCAATTTTAACTAATTCTGATAAACACTAAAAAGGGCAGTTAAATAAATGACTGCCCTTTTATTGTTGATAGTTTTTAGCGCAAAAATTACAAAAGGCCTGTATTGGTGCCTGGTTTCCCAGTGACTAACTTAACCTTAACTATTTTGCCGCCCATTTTCATGATGCGTTGCTGTTCTGCAAACCAGTTATCATAGGGAACTAATTTGGTGAAGTAAGTATTTTGTAACTCACGCTGTGTCCGAATACGGGTTTGACTAGGAACACAAGCGGTGACTTTGAACATTCTCATCGGTCTCTCCTGCTGCGTACTAAATGAGTTCTCTTATTGCTTGACTTTAAAGACAACAGAGGCCGGGAGTCAGGAGTCAATACTAGATCAGCAAAACTTATCTTCTGAACAAGCCTTGGAAGAGCTGGCACTCACTCTGGACTTCCCGGTCCTCCTGTTTGATCGGCGGGATCAGATCGGGCCCGAGCTTAGCTTAAGCCAGAACTGATGTAGTCTAAGTAGACTCCTACTTCTTTACCTGCATCTGCACCAACTAAGCTAGCGGTAACTTCTTTGATAGCTTGGATTGCTTGTACTGTTGAGGAAATAGGTACACCTAATGAGTTGTAGGTTTCTTTCAATCCGTTGAGAACGCGCTCATCTAGGATGGAAGGATCGCCAGCTAGCATAGCATAGGTTGCATAGCGTAGGTAGTAGTCTAAATCGCGGATACAAGCAGCGTAGCGACGAGTGGTGTACATATTGCCACCTGGACGGGTAACATCAGAGTACAACAGAGATTTAGCTACAGCATTTTTGACGATTCCAGCAGCATTAGCGCTGATTACGCTAGCCGCGCGAACACGTAGTTCACCTGTAGCGAAATAGTTCTTTAATTTGTCCAAAGAGGAAGAGTCGAGGTACTTCCCTTGAACGTCAGCAGAATTGATTACAGAGGTAATTGCGTCTTGCATAGTTTTGCTTCCTTATCTTGCTTCGTTTTAAATGTCTTGGATCTATGGAAATAAAAAAGAAGCCTTACTGCAGGGCACCGATGACATAGTCAAAGTAAGAAGCAGCTTCAGCAGCATCATCAGCAGAAAGAAGGCCTGTGGCAACTTCTTTGAGTGCCCGAATGCTTTGTCCTACTGCCTCAACGGGAGTTCCTAGAGATTTGTACATCTCACGAACTCCAACTAGACCGATTTCTTCAATGGGAGTAACATCGCCAGCTACTATACCGTAGGTGATCAGACGTAGATAGTAGTCGATATCGCGGAGACAGGTAGCTGTCATTTCTTGTCCGTAAGCGTTTCCACCAGGAGAAACTACGTCTGGACGTTGTTGGAAAAGTCTTTCCCCAGCTTGTTTAACTAGGCTTTCGCGTGCGCCTGAAAGAACTTCAGCAGCGCGTAGACGAGAAGCTGCAGAGGTAACGAAAGCTTTGATTCTGTCTAATTCACCTGGGCTGAGGTAACGGGCTTCAGCGTCGGCATTCACGATCGATTTCGTGACGATACTCATCGGTGGATTTCTCCTAAAAAAATGAGGGTTTTAATAAAGTGGCATTTTTAGATTTTAAAGCTCCTTTTTAGCAAAGGCTCTTTTTTACTCTAATAGCTTGCCCCAATTATTTTCAGATATTCTGTTACCCCTAGGGCTTATTCGGTAACACTTCTTAATATTTTCTCAGAAAGTCAGAGAGGTTGCTACACCTCTCTTAACATATCTAATGAATTTACACAGTTTGGAAGCTAGGTACTACTATTTCTGCGTTTTGTTTGGTCAGTTGGTTGTAGAGTTTTTCGGTATTGGGGAAGTTGGCAGCTGGTAAAGTCGGGAAGCGACGATAGGGGACTGTATCTTCACCAAAGAGTTGTAAATACTCCATGCTGTTCACTAATGCCCGAATGAAAGGGCGTATTCCTTGAGTTGCTAGGATGAGATTATATTTTTGGATTTCTTTCTGATTCATCGGAGCACGACCCAAGAAATGCTTAGTCCCTAATTCAATCACTTTGGTATTGGGGTAGGGGGTGTAGAACTCCTTGATGTACAATTCTGAAGAACCTAAACCCTCAATAAACTCTTTGACGGTTATTTCACCATTACCTAGACGACTTTCTAAGCGGGAGAATTCGGTTTCGATGATAAAGGGATTGAGATCCCGTTCAAAGATTTGACGATAAGCAGCCCGAATAGTCGTCTGTAGTGCGACTTTATCGCTAGTTGTCAACAGTTTAAAGATCTTTGTTTGTTCGCGTTGAGCACTAACGCCCTGAGTAGCACGGAATTTGAGATCTGGTTCGCTGCGACCTTCTGCGACTTGTCCTAACTCGATAAAGCGAGGGGTAACTTCCTTATCTACACGTTGGCCGATATCTTCCCGAAGAGCGCCAGGGCGAGATGTTCTTAACTGTAGTCCTGCTGGGGTCAAATAGCGCTCATAAGGCACTGTATCCTCACC
>CASBQB010000358.1 GCA_949127655.1 Chroococcales cyanobacterium PMM_0086
GCTAAACCTGTTGAAATTGCCCGTAGTGGAGTAGAAAAGGCTAGAGAATTAGGGGTTGATACTGTCATCATTGATACGGCTGGACGATTACAAATCGATTCAGAAATGATGGCTGAACTAGCTAAGATCAAAAAAACTGTACAACCAGATGAAACCCTCTTAGTCGTCGATGCAATGACCGGACAGGAGGCCGCTAACCTAACTAGAACATTTCAAGATGAAATAGGTATTACTGGGGCTATCTTAACTAAACTAGATGGAGATACTAGAGGTGGCGCGGCTCTTTCAGTACGTCAAGTTTCAGGACAACCTATTAAGTTTGTTGGGGTAGGTGAAAAGGTAGAAGCTTTAGAACCTTTCTATCCAGATCGCATGGCCTCTCGTATCCTAAATATGGGAGATGTTTTAACCTTAGTAGAAAAGGCTCAAGAAGCTATTGACATAGCTGATGTGGAGAAAATGCAGGCTAAGATGATGTCTGCTAAGTTTGATTTTAATGACTTCCTCAAACAAATGAAACTGCTCAAAAATATGGGGTCTTTGGGCGGTTTCTTAAAAATGATTCCTGGGATGAATAAACTCAGCAGTCTAGATATTGAAAAGGGTGAAAGCGAACTCAAACGCACTGAAGCTATCATTAATTCTATGACCCTCCAAGAACGTGGTGAACCAGATTTACTAGCAAAATCACCTAACCGCCGTCGTCGCATCGCTAAAGGTGCTGGACAAAAAGAAGAAGAGGTGATGAAACTGATTAAAAATTTTACTCGTATGCGTTCTATGATGCAGCAACTGAGTACGGGTGGTATGCCAGCGATGGCTGGTGCGGGTGGTCTAGGGGGGCTTTTTGGCGGTCAGCAGGCACCATCTCCAGGTTTTCGGGGATATACAGGAGGCGCACAACCTAATAAGAAAAAAGATAAACCTAAGAAGAAGAAAAAAGGTTTTGGAGATTTGTAGTTTTCAAGTAAAAGACCACCAAGTTTTTCTTGTTTTAAAAAATACCTTACTTTCCCTGTTCAAGCAATTCTAAAAACTCTCTTTCAAAAGCAACTTGAGAGCGATTTGTTTTACCCCCAATGTAGATAAAATCTCCTTCTTGCAGTGCCCAAATTTGTGAATAGGATAGATAACTCATCACCACACCACCCATTAACAAAGCAAAGCCCAAATAGACTAGAGGAACGCCTGGATCAGCTTTTATTTGTAATCCAGTGCTGCCAACTAATTCTATTAACTTAACATTCACTCCATTAAAAGGTAAAATCATTCCTTCTCGCATTGCACTTACTAACCGTCCTTCTCCATCATAGATAACAACAGTACCCTGTAAGTCTTTAGCAATTAAAGAAATTCCTTCACTCAAATCTGTTTTTGTAGGAATCCAAGTACCCCATAATTCAGCCTTATTTTCTAATTTTAAAGGAGCCATTGGCAACTGAAAAACAGGACTATTATTGAGTTGAATTTTAACTCCAGAAATACCCCAGTTAGTCTGATAAAAAGTCACCCCTTTATGTCTGAGAGGTTCATTAACCCGAATGGTTTTACGATCTAACTCCTGACCCTGTTCATCGACTACAGAAAGGTCAGAATAAAACTGATTAATATTACCATTTGGGCTGTAGTCTATCCAAAAGCGATTGACCTTAACTGACCAATCTTGAGGCAAATGGGAAGCAGAAAAAGCACCAGACTTGAAGACATTTTTAACCTGAAAAGTAGAACCACTAGGGATCATTTCTTGTGCTACAAAACCAGTTAAAGTTCCGACAATAGCCCCAGCAATGGTCACTAACATCCCAATATGTACGATGATCGGCCCAACTTTACCTAAGATACCTTTGTGGGCGTAGAAAGAGTTTTGATCCTGATGTGTCTTATAGCCATTCTTTTCTAAAAATTGGTTAAGAGGCTCTATTTTAGAATCAGTAATTTGAGTACTAAAAGCCAATTTTTGAAACTGTCGAGGTTGTCGATAATAAGACCAGGTTTGAGTCGCTTTAAGTGCCGGAATTTGACGGGTAAAAGTACAGGCCGTTAAACTCATGGCAAAGAGAACTAAAATAGAGAGAAACCAAGCAGTGCTATAAACATGATTAAGTCCTACTAGTAAGATGACCTTCCAAGTTAAAAAGCCAAAAAGGGCAGGACTTTCAGGATAATTCTGCTGATAAAAACTTTGAGATTCACCCTGTTCAATTACAGTACCACTAACACTTAACAGGGCAATTAATAAGAGTAAGATAATGGCTAGGCGTAGATCAGCAACGATCTTGATTACCGAAAAAAAAGTCTTTTTTAAAAAAGGGCTAGGCCAACTTTCAACAGCGGTCATTTAAAATCAACTAACAAGATAAAGGGTCACACTCTATATTGTAATCTAATAAGTCTTGCCTTAGAACTCAGGGGGTCGGTTGCTGGTTTGCCGAAATTTCTGGCGATGTTTATTCATAAGTTGAGCAATCTGTGCTCTTTGTGAAGGAGTCAGAATTTCACGAATTTCTAACATACTGTTGAAGCGTAAATTCTCCATTTCTTCCATGAGACGTTTAAATTCAGTATGTTTGACCTGAATAACCTCTACTGAGGCACTACTGGCCATTAACCTCTGTAATTGCTCTTCTGTCGTTTTTAAGGCTTCGCGGCGTTGTTCTAGAGAGTTTTTATATTTGCTTCTGATTGTCATTATTTGTTTTTGCTGAGCATCTGTCAATTTTAACTGCTGCATGAATTGAGGGGATTTCACGCTTGGTTTTTTATTGAAGGATTGAGAAAAAACAGACTGATTTTCACTAAAAGCAAGTACTGATAAGACACTGACCAGAGAGAGACTTATTGGGTTAAGCCAAAAAGAACCCCTTTTAAAAGATAAAATCATCTCTTTGATTTCCTTTAATTTATTAGGGTCTAGAAACCACATAGTGAGGGTTTGGACTTGTCAGTAATAGCCATTCACTGGTTAAAGAAGGATTATTATCAAAGTAGGCTGTCTCTGTGCTCTTGACATTCCAATTTTCTAAAATAAAATTTTCTAATTCTGGACCACTTGCCATCAGTTGAGGGGGGGTAGAATAACGATATGCTCCCCATCCCATAATCATCCCAGCTACAATTGCACTAGATAGTACCCAGAATACACTACTTTTAGATTGTGGTTGAGCATCTTGTTCAATGCGTGCTAAGAGATAGTCTTCTAGATCACTTTGAGTTTTAGGTGGAGCAGGCTGATAGCGTCTTAAAAATGCACTTAATCTAGGATCATCTGGAGGTAATTCAGTCATCTACAGGGCACCTTGTTGCTCTAAAAATTTACGAATTTGTTTACGCGCATAAAATAGACGCGACTTGATAGTTCCCACAGGCAGTTTAAGAATTTCAGCGATTTCTTTTTGCGGAATATCTTCTAGATCATGCCAGACAAGGACTGCTCGATGTTCTAAAGAGAGTATTTCCAGTCCCTGTTTAACCAATTCTTGGTAGTGTAACTGCATCAAGTCAGGAGTATCTTGAGGGCGTGACAAATTGGCTAGAGGTGACATTTCTTCTTCTTCACCTGAGTCCATCCATCTTCCCGTAAAGGAAAATCTCTCAAACTTCCCCTTAGCTAATTGTCTCCTTTGATCGGTTGCGACATTCCAGCTAATACGGTAAAGCCAAGTTGAGAAATAAGATACTTCACGTAGTTTAGGAAGTCCTTTCCAAACTCTTAAAAAGAC
>CASBQB010000359.1 GCA_949127655.1 Chroococcales cyanobacterium PMM_0086
ATATTGTTCTAATTTTTGAAAGACTAAGACTGGTGCAATTAAGTCCTGAAAAGGTATATTAGAAGCGACAATGACAATAGAACCAAATTCCCCTACTGCACGAGAAAATCCTAGGGCTACACCTGTTAAAATGGGTGGTAATAAAGGGGGTAAAATTACCCGCCAAAATATCTGCCCTTTGTTAGCGCCTAGAGATGCTGCTGCTTCTTCTACTTCGGGTTCTAATTCTTGTAGGACTGGTTGCAGGGTTCTCACCACAAAGGGTAAAGAAATAAAGAGCATGGCAATAAAGACCCCTAAACGAGTGAAGGCTATTGTAATACCAAAGGGGGTAAATAACTGCCCTATCCAACCATTAGGACTGTAGACAGTGGCTAAAACTAAGCCTGCTACTGATGTTGGTAAAGCAAAAGGGATATCAATAGCTGCGTCAATTATTTTTTTACCTGGAAATTGATATCTTACTAAGATCCAAGTAATGATTGTTCCCATGACTCCATTAATTAGGGCGGCAAATAATGCTGTTATAAAAGTTACCCCATAAGCTGATAATGCTACTGGACTAGTAGCTACTTGCCAAAATTCTCCTAATCCTAATTTTAAGGATTTAATCAATAACGAGACAATCGGTAACAATAAAATTATTGATAAATAACCGATAGTAACTGCCCAAGGAAGGGATATTCTAGACAATAAATTTTCTTTTCTTTGAGTTTGAGAAATCATTATTCTACTCTTGTATTAATAATTTGGTCAAAGAGTGCACCTTCGGCCTTCTCTATATCTAGTCCCAATGCTAAAGCTGCTATATCTGCTTCTAGTCCATCAAAAACCACCCCAATAGTTGTTGAACTTTTGGCATATTTTTTTTACTGTCAATTTCAGATAGATTTTTATCATACATCAATAGAGAATGTATTTCAATTCATTTATAATTTATCTGGAAAACCGATATTTCTCACCTCTCCCTCAGGGAGAGGGGTTGGGGGGTGTAGGCGCGGCCTTCCCGTAGGGTGGGTTTTATGCAGTATGGCAATTTATTGCAAGTTTTCACTTAGCCAATTTAGATAGGACTGCGACCCGGCCACAAGATCAAGGGCAATAATTTCAGGTTCGGTGTAACTATGTAGTAGCTTAATTTGAGATTCTATGGCCGCAAAGAGCTTTAAATCTGTTTTAATAATTAGTTGGTATTCAGAATCTGATTGAGTTTTGCCCTGCCAAGTATAAATAGACTGTACCGGAAAGAAGTTAATACAGGCTGCTAGTTGAGCTTCTACCAATGCTAAACCAAGCATTTGGGCTTCCTCTTTAGAAGAGGCGGTGACTAGGATTAGACCATATTTTGACATAGATATAGATTATTATAATCTTTTCAATAAGAGTAGTTTTCTGGGTTGGTTTAAAATTAAATGACCCCAATCTAGTTCAACTTTTGAGACTGTATAACCTCTTTTTCTATAGAGATGTTGAGCACTTTGATTATTGTCTAAGACATGAAGCCAAATTTCTTTAAATCCCCATTCACTGACAATTTGTTCACAACGTCCTAGAAGACGATCAGCGACTCCTTGTCGCCGATAAGTTGCACTGACTGCTAAATTAGAAATATAAGGCAAGCAAGCACCAAACATAGTGATTGGTCGTAAGGAGACTTCTATTGTTCCTACTACTTCAACTTCTGGAAAGTCTTTTTCTAGTTTGATATTTCCAGTAGCAACCAAGCATTTATAGTAGGGTAATTGACAATTTAGTCTGCTTTTGATATCTTCATATACGCCTAGTCTCAGAACTGGGTAGAACCAGGTTGAAGAAGGGTGAAAGCTTTTGAGTAGAACGTTAGTCAAGCCTCGAAGATCTTTCTCCTCGGCTGAACGGATGATTAAAGAACCTAAACTAGGCTTGTTCTGAGGCTGATGTTTTAATTGATATGTGTTAAGAGGAGTAATAAAGTAGGAGTCCACAATAGATTTTGCTCCTTGTTAAGTCAAATAAGGTATAGTTTTGTCCTTTCTCGTCTTAGAAGTTAACGTTGTTCCATTTTAACCAAAAAGACGATAAAAGCGCCCTTCTATTCTGAGCTAATGTCCTAATACATTCTATTTAAGAGAAAATTCATCGAATTTAATCACTAGAGAATCTGCTTCTCTAGTATCAAAATAATAACTACTGACTGTAGCTGTTTCCGTATTAAGAATAGTAAAAACAGTGATATCGTTACTAGCAATATAAGGTAAAGGCTGCCCTTCTGTATCCAGTAGAGGAGAGAGAGTCGGAATCACTGGTTCTAGACCATTGGGATCACCCATAGAGACATATTGACGACCTAGCGGGGGAATTTGGCGTGGATTCTCTTTTTGCCAAGCTGCACCATAACTATTGCCAACATTGGAAGATTCTAAAAAATGTAGTCCAGTGGGACTAACAAAACGGTTCCAGAGATGAGAATGCCCAAAAAATACTAGTTGTACTCCAGCTTTTTCTAAAAGGGGTATGAGATCTCTGATAATGTAGTCTTTTTCGGGTGGATAGTCATAATGAACTGTAGTTAGTTGTTTTTGGGCATCATAGCTCAATTGTTGTATTGGATCAGTATAGGGTGGAACTATATTACCGCCTAGAGTATGAGGGGGGTGATGGAACATAACCATTTTATAGCGAGCTTCGGAAAAAGCAGAACTGGCTAGTTCACTCTCTAACCAACGATATTGAGGACTTCCTTGGGCAATAGGTTCAAAAATATGTTGTCCGTACCCCCATTTTTCAGGTGAGTTGAGATCACTAGAAAGTTCTTGATAACGTCCTTTGACTGTCAATTCGTTATATTGAGGCCGCCAGATATTGGTCACATAGAGAACGATTAAACGAATGTCCCCAAAAGTTACCGCGTAGTAAGGATTACCTTCTACCAAAGAGAAGATCTCTTGATAAGTATCTATATTGAAAGAGTGGTCTTTGAGGGTTGTAGACTGCTCATCTAGGTGATAAATTTGTTTGGCTACTTGACGGGGTATAGCAGCCTCAAACTGGCTATTCAGGGGCAAAGTTGGCTCAATAGAGCGCCCCATGACTTCATGATTGCCTACAGCAGTATAAAGAGGAGCATATTGAATGATCTCGCCTCCTCGGTATAGGGTGGGTTTTCCTTGCTTATTCAGTGTATATTCTGCTTTGCCTTGCAGAGCGGGGAAAAAGGCTCCTCCTCTACTATCATCAAACCATTGGGAGGCACGATCAGCCACATTGACTAAATCACCTGCTAAAAAGACTGCATCTATTTTAGGGATAGTCTGAACCACCTTTTCAAGATTAGCTGTTACCATCGGCATTAACTGATGATCTGAGGTCAGAAGGATATTGAGAGGGGTATTCTTGGGCGGGAGTGATGAGAGGGTGAAGATTCTACTTTGAATAGGTTGCCCTTGATAGATACTAGTTACTTGATAGGGAATCGGCTGAGAGTAAGATATGTCCTTAACTTGAGCTTGATGTCGCCATATTAAACGCCTTGTATTTTCCAAGACAGACTCTTGCCATTTAGACTGCTTGTCTTCTTGTACTTTACTCAAAATAGCAGTCTTGGCGATTGCTACTTGTTCTAAATTTTCACCATACTGTACAAAATGTTGCTCACCTGCAAATTCGGTGAACCAAATTACCTCAACTGTGTTAGCTGTGGGCAGTTGTAGAAAGGGATCAGTAAGTAGAGAAATAGTTGAAGTCATAGCAGGAGACTAGATCAGTTTATCCCCATTGTCCAACAAAAACCTTCTTAGTTGGCCCGCTCATATAAACTTTTTGATCTAGTTCTGACCAATAGATTTCTAATGAGCCGCCCGGTAAATCTACTTTACATCTTCTGGCGGTTTTTTCACTGAGCACTCCAGCTACTACGGCCGCGCAGGCTCCTGTTCCACAAGCTAGAGTGATACCAGCGCCCCTCTCCCAGACTCTCATTTTAATCTGGTCGGCTGCGATTATTTCAATGAATTCTGTATTAATACGCTTAGGGAAAGCTGGATGATCTTCAAATTCTGGTCCAATTAATTCTAAGGAAATGCTCTCCACATTTTCCACAAAAGTAATACAGTGAGGATTACCCATACTTACACAAGTAACTAACCATGTTTGATCTTTTACTTGGAGAGGTTGATTAATTACTGGTTGGTCAGCGATACCTAAGAGAGTAGGAATTTGACTGGCTTTTAGCTGAGGTTCTCCCATATCAACTGTAACAAGTCCCTCTTTGAGTAAGTGTGTTGTAATGGTTCCCGCTAAAGTTTGAATATGGTAAATTTTTTCGGTTGTTTTGTTTTCTAAGTCAGCGATAAATTGAGCTAGACAGCGAATACCATTACCACACATTTCAGGTTCTGAGCCATCAGAATTGAATATTCGCATTGTATAGTCTGTGTCTGAGGTTCCAGGTAAAAGCAAGATAACCCCATCCCCACCAATTCCAAAATGGCGATCACATAAAAGAGTTGCTTCTGTAGAATTAATAATCGGTTTGGCATCTTGCCGATTATCTATTAAGATGAAGTCATTACCTAGTCCTTGGTACTTACTAAAACCTATTGCCATAATATTTCTGCATTCTGGTTATTGTTTGACTAACTATAACCATCCTAAATGATTCCTTTGACATTCTTGCGCCTTCTAACAAATGATGGTTTTAGAAGATTTAGCCCAAGACCTGATATATTACTGAAATAGAAAAGTAAGTTCCACTACTTATGTCTGAATTTAATACAGGTCTACCAAGTACTCGTCAAATTCAATTGTACATCAAGGACAAAAGACAGGTTGAAGTGCAACTTAGTACAGGAGACATTTTTGTAGGTAATATTATCTGGCAAGACCCAGAATGTGTTTGTCTAATAGATAAACATCAACAGCCAGTTATGTTATGGCGACAAGCTCTAGTGTACACGCGGTTGAGAACTGAGTGATTGACGCAGATCATTGGGTATGTTGCAGGAATATGAAAAAATAAGAGTAAAGACCATATATAAAGATAATCATTCAGCTATGAGCATACAAGAAATTGTCGAAAAAGCATTAAAGGAAGG
Source organism: Chroococcales cyanobacterium PMM_0086 (assembly GCA_949127655.1). Classification (GTDB taxonomy): domain Bacteria; phylum Cyanobacteriota; class Cyanobacteriia; order Cyanobacteriales; family Microcystaceae; genus CAISPN01. The sequence continues at coordinate 5,073 of CASBQB010000359.1, forward strand.
ATATCTTACCCCAGCGATGGAGATAGCGGTAGGTAATCTGTGTGAAGTAAGTACTGAGTTACCAGTAGAAGAATATAAAGCCCTAGAGCGTTTAATGGGTGCATTGCTGACAGGAGAAGTATTAGCAATGCCACAAAAGCAATTTATTAATGTAATGGAAGAGTTAGTAATTAGTGAAGCTATCTCTCGTATTGCTGAAGTGGAAACGCTCAGAGCGCAAACTGTCGATATTGGGGATGTAGCGGCCTACGCACTCAACCGTCTTCCTCCTCTCTATGCAACAACTGAGGAGGGGGCAGAATACCAACGCCAAAGAGCGACTAAAGACTTGAAAGAGTTAATTATCAAAAAGGTGGAAGAAGGAATTAATGGTTTTCTGGATCAACCTGTCTACTTTCCCGAACGTAAGATTATATCGGGCAAAAAACAAGGCGACATAGTTGAACAGGTAACGACTCTTTTACAATCTTATGCGCCTGAATATGAACAGGAACACAAGTGAAAAAAAGCTTTTTCTTTTTTAGGAACTTTTTGCTTTACATCTCGTCACCTAAACCCGTGTGAGGAGTTCTTTTTAGATAATCGGCAAAAAGTCAATGAACCAATCTATCTCTACTACCTGGACCAGGCAGGACAGTGATTCAGCACCAGTTGCTTTATCTCTTGAAAAGCTATCTAACTACGACTTAATCCTGCTATGTCAAGCGGGAATGGAGCCAGATCGCCCAGCCTTTGCTGAGTTATTAAGGCGCTACCAGTTTCATTTAGATCGTATTCTTTATCATTTGGCACCTGACTGGCAAGATCGCCCTGATCTGGCTCAAGAGGTCTGGATTAGGGTTTATCGTAATATTAAGCGTCTTAATGAACCAAATCGCTTTCGCTGCTGGCTCAGTAGAATTGCCACTAATCTCTTTTATGATGAACTTCGCAAACGGAAACGCATCAACAATCCAATTTCTTTGGATGCCCCCCGTCAAGTAGTCGATGGAGAAATGGACTGGGAAATAGTTTCTGATTATCCTAATCCAGAAGATAATCTCTGTACAGAAGAGTTTTACGAAAGGCTGAGAGAGGCTATTTCTCAACTGCCAGATCCTTTTCGGATCACCATAATACTCAGAGAACTTCAAGAGATGCCATATGAGGAAATATCTAAAATTACAGGTGTTACACTAGGAACTGTTAAGTCTCGCATTAACAGAGCCAGAGCCAAATTACAGTCAGTTCTGGAACCCTATTGGCAAGATCTTTAATTTTCTGTGAGGAGTGATTTTTAATGTACTTTTCAACTAATCACTGAAAATAAGGTATAAAATGAGACCAAACTTTTCTCAAGGAGAATCAAAACCTTCTGATAATTCTGATTGGGAACGTTTTGAGTTATTGAGTGCATATCTCGATAATCAAGTGACCCCTGCTGAGCGTCAACAGGTGCAAAACTGGCTAGACACGGATCGGGAGTTTAAAAAACTGTACCTGCAAATGTTGCAAGTTGAACAGGGTTTCAAAACTTTACCAGTAGTTAGAACAGCCTCAACAGAAGTTATCTGTCAGAAAGTCTTCGCTAAAATTGACAGGCAACAAAAAACCAGGCTGATTGGACTTGTGGTTTTTCTGGGATTTATAGCAGCCTTAAGACCCTTTCTGGAGAGTCCTGGGCGATTCTGGGAGAGTGCTTTTGAACACCCTGAAGGTAAATCTTTAACTATTGCGCTGAATCGTCCTATTATTAAGCTACCTTAACTCTCAATACTGTTTGGAGCAGCTGTTAGAGGGGCAGTGCGCTTCAGCTAAAACCCGTTTCATCTCTGCCAGTTCATTTTCCAAAGTTGTGACCCGTGTTTCGAGTTGTTGAGGGTTATTTTCAATTTTTTGTGGAGAAGTCATCTGTAACCTACAATGAAGTAGACATTTAAAGGCTGAGATCGATTCGAGTCAATTCACCATCGATCTCAACCCCTCTGAAATCCCTCTCCCCAGCAGCATAGAGTCTCGACAGTTCCTTAAAAGTAACAGTTTTCCTTTCCATAACCCAACGCCTATATCAATAACTCAACTCTACAGCCCAAACTATCTGGAACTCTCTCCACTAAACCAACCAGATTTAATAACTACACCTTGATAAAGCTGAATCTTTTCGGGTTTCATTAAATAAGCCCAAGCTTTTTCTGGTGCTTGATCCCAGCTTAAATAGACTTCTACTAGTTCTCTTTGATATTCATTTTCTTTTTGGGCGCGTCCAGCATCATAGTCTTCTAATTGATCTATTTTTTCAAGATGAGCGGGATCACTAAAACCCAGAAGATAACCATGAACCTTGTCTGTTCCTGGGGTCATAGCAGGATACCCCAATGCTTTTAAGTAATATAATTGACCAAAGGTGTAGACTTTGATCTCTCGAATAGTTTTACCTTGACAATAGCGAGGATAATGAATTTCGCCAGGTTTTAAACTACCATAGACGAATACTTGTAAAAACTCATTCATACATATGCAAGAAGTTACTGTATATCAAGGACAGTTTGGTTCCTTTTCTGTGAATAAAGATGATCGCTTAGGTGTGATTCTTTATCGTTTGGGCTTGAGTATAGCAGCACTTTGCTTAATCTTCGGGACTGCTTTGGTTTTTTGGCAAGCTGAATCTTCTACTATTCTATTGACCCCTCTATTTTATGGCTTGACCTTTGGCTTAGGACTGAGTCTTTTTAATGTTCATATTTATCTGATTTTACTACACCGTCTCTTGAAGCTCTTTTGGTTAATTGGTACTATAGCAGCTGTGATTTTAACTTTTGGACAATCAGAACCCCTAGTTTTATATGTCTATGAACATCCTCTATCTTTAGTAGGTATTGGCTTTATTTTTGTTGCTTTAACAGGAATTTATTTCAAAGAAGCTTTTTGTTTTAATCGTCTGGAAACCAAATTATTGACCCCTCTTGTGCCCTTGTTACTTCTAGGACATCTCACAGGGTTACTCTCTATAACAACAGAAAAATTCTTACTAGGTCTGTGGGGTATTCTCTTTTTAATCTTTGTTATTCGTAAAGCTGGACAACCTCTTGATCCTGACCTAGGTGATCTATCTGTTTTTGCTTATTTAAAAGAACAAAAGTAAGTTAAGATGGTCTCAGAGAGCGGTTTGTGGGGTTTATTTGAATATAAGTATAGTTGGGGATTAACCTTAAAGGGGTTATTGTTACTCTTATTAATTATTAGCTTAGTTGTTGTAATAATTGTTATTAAAATTCACCCTTTTTTAGCTATATCTCAGCCTGTAGATGCTGAAGTTTTAATAGTAGAAGGATGGGCAAATGATGCTATTTTAGCTCAAGCTCTTCTTGAATTTCAACGGGGAAAATACACTAAACTGATTACCACAGGTACAATTCTAACTAAAGGTAGCTTTTTATCTTCTTATAAAAACCACGCGGAGTTAGCTGCAGCTACCTTAATTAAATTAGGATGCCCTACAGATAGGATCATTATTATTCCTACACCAGAAGTTAAAGTAAATCGAACCTTCGCTTCAGCTAATGCAGTTGGAAAGTGGTTTAAAGAATCATCAGAGGTGATTAAAGGGGTTAATATCTACTCTTATGATGTGCATACTAGACGTAGCTGGTTAGTCTTTAAAAAAGTCTTACAACCGCAAATTCAAGAAGTAGGAGCGATCGCCTATATAACTTCTTCCTATGATCCTGCCTCTTGGTGGACATCAAGCGAAGGAATCAAAATTATTCTGACTGAAGCGATCGCCTATCTCTATTCTTTACTTACTGGTCAACTCTAGCGAAACATACTACTAACAGAACTGTCTTCGTGAATACGCCAAATTGTTTCACCTAGTATATTAGCGACAGAAAGAACGGTTAACTGTTCAAAGTGATCTGACTGTGCTATCGGAATAGTGTTAGTGACGATAACTTCTTCTAAAACTCCACTGCTGAGTCTTTCAATGGCTGGCGGTGAAAATACTGCATGAGTAGCACAAGCATAGACTTGTCTTGCTCCATTTTCTCTGAGTAAATGTGCGCCTGCAACAATTGTTCCTGCTGTATCAATCATATCATCAACTAGTACTGCAGTCTTACCTTTGACATCTCCAATCACATTGAGTACTTCTGCTACATTGTGCATTTGACGGCGTTTATCAATGATGGCCAGAGGTGCACCATTCAATTTTTTAGCAAAAGCGCGCGCTCTTGCAACTCCCCCGACATCAGGAGAGACGATAACTAAATCTGAAAGCTCTTTTTGAAGTAGGTAATCAACTATAATTGGAGAACCATAGATATGATCCAAAGGAATGTCAAAATAGCCTTGAATCTGTGCAGAATGGAGATCCATAGCGAGGATACGATTAGCCCCTGCTTGAGTGAGCAAATTGGCCACCAATTTAGCAGTTATTGACTCTCTGCCTGCTGTTTTACGGTCGGCTCTAGCATAACAGTAATAGGGGATTACTGCGGTGATTTGTCTAGCCGAAGCGCGACGACAAGCATCGATCATAATCAATAGTTCCATGAAGTGGTCATTGACGGGTCTGCTGCCAGGCTGAATTAAGTAGACATCACAGCCGCGAATAGACTCTTCTATCTGTATGTATTGCTCTCCATCAGCAAAGCGTTGTCGAACCATCGGACCTAGATCTACGCCGAGATAGCGGGCAATTTCTTGCGCGAGGGGTACGTTAGCAGATCCCGAAAAAATGCGCAGACGGTTATTATCAGAAACCGAATGAAGCATTGATTGACGTGTTAAGGTGAGAATATTGCTCACAGCCAGTGAATGACCCTCAATTTAGGCAGTTTTGTTGTTATGAAAGTTACCAAGTGTTAACTCTAAACTTTGTTCATCTTCAATGATAACTAATTGCTAGAGAAATATTTGAGTAAATTAGTCCGAAAGTCTCGCCTGAGAGTGGGAAGATAATATATATTTACATATATGAACCCAGCTATCCTGATTAGTGGTACTGATACCGAAGTCGGTAAAACCCGAATAATAACCGCTTTAGCTGCTTACTGGTTAAAGCATCGTCCAGCAAGTAAAAGTTTGGGTCTGATTAAATTGATTCAAACAGGAGTAGGCGACTCACAATACTATGACCAGTTGTTTAATAAGCAAAGTGGGCAGCGATTGAAAATACTTACTCCACTGGTCTATGAGACTCCTATTGCTCCTCCTATTGCTGCTGAGTATGAGGAAAGAGAAATCAATTTAGCTCATCTTTGGCAGGTTTTTTCTGCTTTGAAAGATTCACAGGATTTTGTCTTGGCAGAAGGCTTAGGTGGACTAGGATCACCCATAACATCTGAACTAACTATTGCTGATTTAGCGGCTGCTTGGCGTTTACCGACTGTTTTAGTGGTTAATATTAAATTGGGTGCAATTGCTCAAACGGTTGCTAATATTGCCTTAGCGCGTCAAACAGGTGTCTCTATTTTAGGAATTATTCTTAATTGTGCTACTCCTGTAACTCCTAGACAGATAGCTGACTGGACTCCTGCTGATCTCATTACAAAACTTACCCAGACTCCTGTTATCGGTTGCTTTCCCTATCTCGAAAGTAGCACTGATTTAGGATCTCTTGCTGAAGCTGCCTCGCTGCTGGATCTAGAATATCTCCATCTGTAAAAAATTCACAATTTTCTGAAAATTAGATTAAGCTACCGATAACCTAATATCACCAGATATGACTATCATCTCAGCTATTAATACCAGTAGTGACATTGAAAACCGTAAAACAGAACACTTGCGAGTTTGTTTAGAAGAAGACGTAGAATTTCGGGAAATTACCAGTGGATTAGAAAAATATCGCTTCACTCACTGTTGTCTTCCTGAACTTGACTACAATGATATTAATGTGGAAACTACATTTTTAGGGAAGTCTCTAGGCGCACCTATCTTGATTTCCTCAATGACGGGAGGAACCGAATTAGCTCATTTAGTCAATACAAGACTTGCTATTGTTGCCCAAAATTATCGCTTAGCAATGGGAGTCGGTTCTCAAAGAATTGCCCTAGAACAACCGCAATTAGCCTCAACCTTTGCTGTGCGAAATCTCGCGCCTGATATACTTTTATTTGCTAATTTGGGGGCTGTACAGTTAAATTACGGCTGTGGTTTAGACGAGTGCTTAAGACTGATAGACTTATTAGAAGCTGATGCCCTCATTTTTCACCTTAACCCTTTACAAGAAATGGTGCAATCCAGAGGTGATAGTAATTTTCGAGGACTTCTGGCTAAAATCACCCAAATTTGCTCACGATTACCCGTTCCGGTATTGGTTAAAGAAGTTGGTAATGGGATCTCCTCAGTCATGGCTAAAAAGTTAATTGAGGCAGGAGTCGCGGCGATTGACGTAGCTGGGGCGGGAGGAACTTCCTGGGCTAAAGTTGAAAGTAAAAGGGCTAAAGATAAAAGACAAGCGCGTCTTGGAGAAGTTTTTGCTGATTGGGGTTTATCGACAACTGAGTGTATTACCTCAATTCGGGCAATTGCGCCAACTATTCCCCTCATTGCTTCTGGAGGCCTAAAAAATGGGCTAGATATTGCCAAAGCGATAGCTTTAGGGGCAGATTTAGCCGGATTAGCCCGTCCTTTTCTGACAGCAGCCATTGAATCAGAAGAGGCCGTTGATGAGTTGGTTCAATTTTTAATCGCTGAACTCAAAATTGCCTTATTTTGTACAGGAAATGCCAATTTATCAGCCCTTAAAAGTTCTCAAGTCTTAAAAAACTATGCCAATGTCTAGGAATAGAGACCAATCCAAGTATTACATAATTGGCAAAAAACTGGAGAGGAAGTGCTTTGGGAATTGCCAGGTCGTGGAAAAAAAGCCAAATGGCTCGCTTAAGATCTAGTTTTTAGGGAAAACTGTCTCCAGACAGAACAACGTACTTATAAAGCGCCTTCAATTGGCTGAAAAATTAGAAAAAGAACGCGCTACTTAAATTAAGTCCCGACTTCAAGAGACGGGTACTAAAAAAAAGGTGCTGTTTCAGAAGTGTGGATAAGCAGTCTGAGTCAACCATCAGAGAGTGATTAGAAAATGGTTGTCAACATTTTTGCAACACCACCAACTAATGAATCTGAACTACAATTAGAATTGGTGTCCGATCCGCTTTCATCGGTACCAAAAGCGAGAGTTCGGCTAACCGGGCCTGGCTACATAAACCCTTCACCAGCAACTAAGCTCAAACTTAAATTCTGACCAGGAGCCAACCCGATTATGATAGCCGCAAAAGACAATTTCCCCCTTGCAACTCCCGAAGAATATTTTTCTTGGGAAGAAAAACAACTCGAAAAACACGAATATATTGACGGTCAGGTCTATGCCATGACCGGGGGTAGTAAAAATCATAGTTTGTTATCCGTATCTCTGATAACCCTGTTCGCCAATCACCTAGAAGGGAGTGGCTGTGAAACAGGCAATTCGGACTTGAGAGTTAACATCGTCGGGACGGATAATTATATCTACCCGGATGTGAGCGTAACCTGTGACGAGCAGGATAAAGCAGCAACCCAATACATCACCTACCCGTGTTTGCTCGTTGAAGTCCTATCCGGTAGCACCGAAGCCTACGACAGGGGCGGTAAGTTCAGGATGTATAAGAATAATCCGGTTTTACAGGATTATTTATTGGTTAGCTCCACGCGTATCGAGATGGATCTGTATCACAAAAACGAGGCGAATGAATGGATTATCATCAATTACCAGGAGGGAGATACCGTAGAACTCAAAAGCATTAATCTGACCTTCCCGCTCGAGCGGGTCTATCGTGGTATATCGCTCGCACCAGAATCTCGATAGAAAAATTTATCAGTCTTTGCTGTACTATACCAGAGGTTTCTAGGCAATAGGTGGGAAGATCTTTTCCCCATTTTCGTTACAAAATGTTACAATAAGTACAATTATTGTGTGCTTATTGTGAATGCGTTAAAAACTTTTAGGTCTCTTGAGCCTCAAACACTCAATATACTCTTGATCCTTTTTGGGGCAGGATTGCTCTTTTGGATAGCCATGAGCCTATTCTTGCCTATTTTACCCGCCTATGCAGCCGATTTAGGTGCTACTAATCAGCAGGTTGGCTTTGTGATTGGTTGCTTTGCTATTGGCTTAATCTCCTCTCGTACTTATTTGGGACGCTTAGCAGATAAACGCAGTCGAAAAATAGTTGTCGTCATTGGGACTATAGTCTGTGCAATTGCCCCATTAGGCTATCTTCTGGCTAAAAATATATCTCTGTTGATGGTCATTAGGGCTTTTCATGGCATTAGTGTTGCTGCCTTTACTACAGGATATAGTGCTTTAGTCGTAGACCTTTCGCCTCTCAAACAGCGTGGCGAGTTGATCGGCTACATGAGTTTATGTGTACCTATTGGTATGTCGATAGGGCCTGCTCTAGGCAGCTTTTTACAAGAGGGTCTAGGCTATGATGCAGTTTTTCTAACTGCAGCGACTGCGGGCACTCTAGCCCTTATTTTAGCCTTACAGGTGAAAGAAAATCCACTACCAAGTAACAATCAATCTAACCCAGGTTCAGAAACAAGCAGAACGATACTGCAGATAATTTCTAGTCCTTCCTTGCTAGTTCCAACGCTCCTCCTCTTAATGATTGGCTTGGTTTTTGGTACAATCGTCACGTTTTTACCTCTCTATGTTCGAGATTTAAACCTTGACTTAAAAACTGGACTTTTCTACACAGCCGCAGCTATATCTAGTTTTGCGGTCAGAATTCTCGCTGGTAGTGCTTCGGATCGCTATGGTCGAGGACTCTTTATTTCTGGGAGTCTCCTTTGTTATGGTTTTGCGATGATTATGATAGCTGATGCTTCTTCTTCTGCTACCTTACTATTAGCGGGTGCTATTGAAGGGTTAGGAGGCGGACTTTTGATTCCGATGATTCTTGCTCTCCTTAGCGATCGCTGTTATCCGCATGAAAGAGGGAGTGTTTTCTCTGTCTGCACTACTGGGTTTGATTTGGGTATTGCTTTAGCTGGTCCGCTCTTTGGCTTTCTCAGTGGCAGTTTACACTATCAGAGCCTTTTTCTGGTCTCTGCAGCACTCGCTATTATTGGTCTATTTCTTTTCCTGGGCTTCGGAAATCGCACTATTAAAACTTCCCTTAGCTTTGCTTTAGGACGGACAAAAGATGATTATGCGGTGTAACGGGCTTGGAGGGATTCGAACCCCCGACCTTCTGGTCCGTAGCCAGACGCTCTATCCACTAAGCTACAAGCCCTAGAATCGTTCACTTAATAAATATAACATAGATTTTTTTAATGATGCAAGAAATTACAGAAAATAAATCTCTCTCTCATCTCAATGCACAAGGAGAGGCCCAAATGGTGGATATTTCTAATAAAGAAGTGACTCAAAGGGTGGCTGTAGCGATTGGTTCGGTTAAGATGCTCGAGACTACCTTTGCAGCGATCCAAGCAGGTAATGCACCTAAAGGAGATGTGGTAGGTGTTGCTAAGTTAGCGGGAATTATGGCAGCGAAACAGACTGCCCAATTAATCCCTCTATGTCATCCTCTTCCCCTGCAAAAAATAGAGGTTAAATTGACTCCAGTACCTAGCTTACCTGGTTATGAAATTCAAGCGACAGTCATTACTAAAGCTGAAACTGGGGTAGAGATGGAGGCACTCACTGCAGTATCTATAGCGGCCTTGACCCTCTATGATATGGCCAAAGCCTTAGATAAGGGAATGGAAATACAGTCTATCCGTCTGCTCAGTAAGACAGGTGGCAAATCAGATTATAATGTTCAAGGTTGTTGATTGATTTAAAAATATGCCCCCTCGTTGGCCACGTCAACCAGATAGGAATGATCCTGCCTACCGTCGTCTAGAAGACCGTATAAATTTTGCAGTTCATGTGGGAACCTTTGGCGCTTTTAATTCGGGTCTGTGGTTCTTTCATAATCTACAAAAAGCTGATTGGCCTTGGTTAGTTTGGGTAACAGGAGTCTGGGGATCTATCCTAATCTTACATTTAGTTTATATCACTCTAATTGCTGACTATTCCCCTATTTCTAACGGGATTAAGCCAGATTAAAATCTCGTCTTTTAGGCGAAAGATATCCCTAGATAGACCTTGTTTGAGCCATTTTCCGGCTGTTTGGAAGAAATCACTGTTTATCCTATTGTAGAAGGACAAATCTTGACTACAGGGCGTTAAATGGGTTCCTGGTAAGCGCAAAGCTGTTGTCATCTGGGGGAAGCGGTTTAAAAGAATAGGTCGCAGGTCGAGAGTTTGATCGATGTCATCATTATCAAAGTAAATCAAAAGATTACGGCGAATTTGGTAATCTGCCCTAATTAGGTCTCTAGTTTCTTCTGGTGAAGGGGTAAATTCTAAGTTAAAGCGCTGATCAAGTTCAAGTTCTTTGACAAAAGGAATGGCTCGTTTAATTGGATAATTGTTAAAAGCAATTAAAATATTACCAGCCCTTTCAACTTCGTGAAGACTGCCAATGAGTAGATGTAATTTACAGCCCATACTGTGACCTACACCATAAATAGGTAAATATCTACC
>CASBQB010000360.1 GCA_949127655.1 Chroococcales cyanobacterium PMM_0086
GCTGGACCCATAATTAAAAAGGTAGCTGTTCTAGCTTGAAAGCATTCCCCAATATTTGGGCAGGACGCTTCTTCACAGACAGTATTCAGGTTTAAGTCTCTGAGAATTTCTTTAACGGTGCCTACTTTTTCCCATTGTGGCGCTTTGACTCTCAGCCATTGGGGTTTTTGACTCACTTGTTGCTCCTTAATTCTTTAATTATTTCAATATTACCCTGCTGGTAAAGTCTAAAATGGCAATTGGTAAGATAGTTTTTTTCCCTTCCGCTACTTTCTCTTAAGTTTTATAGGCGGGAGTGCCCGTTCTTTAGATCGTTGCTGTGTTAGAATTGCTTAAAAAGTTATCTCTCTAACTCCTATGTTTGATTTAAGTAATCTATTTAACCTAGCTAATTTATACGTCCTACCTTTTTGGACTTTGATGATCTTCTTACCCCGTTGGGGAATTACTAAAAAGGTGATGGAGTCTTTTTTAATATTTATCCCTTTAATTGTGCTATATATCTATCTATTTGCGACCAGTTTAGATCCTCAGTCAGCAGATGTTTGGTCTAATCCAAATTTGACTTCTTTAGCTAGTTTATTTAGTCAAGAAACAGTTATTTTTGCAGGCTGGGTACATTTTCTAGTCATAGATTTATTTGTGGGTCGTTATATCTTTTTTGCTGGAGAAACAAACAACGTTTGGACTACACATTCTCTAGTCCTTTGTCTATTTGCTGGACCTATTGGGTTGTTTTCACATATTCTAACGGTTGCTATTAAAAATCAATTTTTCTCACCAGATATTCCTATTTCTGAGGTTAAAACTTAGGTAATCCTAAAGGCACTATACCACCTGGGTTAAGTGGGAATAATTGACCATAATAATCTAACTTGACCCTCTCTAAATCACAAGTAGCAGCGACACCTGGAAGTTGATAAATATCCTGAAGATAACGGCTTAAATGAGTGTAATCTTGAATTCTCTGGAGATTACACTTAAATAGACCATAGTAAACTGCATCAAAACGAAACAAAGTTGTAAATAACCTGACATCTGCTAAGGTCAGAAGGTCTCCACAAAGGTAACGTTTTTGACTCAAAACAAGCTCTAATTCATTTAAAGTATTGAATAATTCTAAGCAAGCATCTTGATAAGCTGTTTGAGTTTGAGCAAAACCACAACGATAAACCCCATTATTAACTGCATGATAGATCTTGTCATTCCAGAGTTCAATCTCTTCTTGCAAGGAGAGAGGATATAAATCAAGTTCTGCATATTGAGCAAAATCGTTAAACTGATCATTGAGCATCTTAATGATTTCGGAACTCTCATTATTGACTATTTTTTGAGTAAGACTATCCCAAAATACAGGAACCGTAGCTCTACCTCGGTATGAAGGAGAAGATTTACGATAGAATTGACGTAGAGAAGAACAACCATTTTGAGCAGGATTGAAGACCCATCCACCAGAGGTAGCAGAAGGAATGACCTGCACAACCGGAATAGTCTCTTCTAGTCCCTTGAGTGCCCTGACAACTAGAGTACGATGTGCCCAAGGACAGCTTAAACCTATATAGAGATAATAACGTCCTGAGCTAATTAAGTACTGTTCATTGCCTACAGTATCCCTAAATTGACTGCTTTTACGTTGATATTCACCTTTTTCATTAGTAGGCGCTAATTCTTTCATCATAGCAAGCCACATAGTGCGCCAAATAGTCCCAGCAAAAGTAATTAAAAGATTGGGAACCAAAGATGAGTCGAGAGTTTTTGGAGAGTTCATAAAAAAAAAGTGACAAAAACCGATATCCTGATCTATAGCCTATCCGAGTTCCTTTTGAATAAATGAAGTTTTCTAAAGTATTGATCGCCAATCGAGGAGAAATCGCACTAAGAATACTACACAGTTGCGAAGAACTGGGCATCTCAACAGTCGCCGTTCACTCCACCATTGATCGTCAAGCGCTTCATGTTCAACTCGCAGATGAGAGTGTCTGTATTGGACCGCCGACAAGTAGTAAAAGTTATCTGAATATCCCTAATATTATCTCTGCAGCTTTAACCCGTAATGCGACGGCTATTCATCCAGGTTATGGATTTTTAGCTGAGAATGCCCGTTTTGCCTCAATCTGTGCAGATCATCAAATTACCTTTATTGGTCCTTCTCCTGAAGCTATTACAGCTATGGGTGATAAGTCCACAGCTAAAAAAACTATGGCTAAGGCCGGAGTGCCCATTATTCCTGGTAGTCCAGGTCTTGTAGACAATGAAAAAGAAGGTTTAGCAATTGCCAATCAAATAGGCTATCCTCTCATTGTCAAGGCTACAGCAGGGGGTGGTGGACGTGGAATGCGTCTGGTAAAAGAAGAAGACTCATTCTCACGAATGTTTCAAGCGGCCCAAGGTGAAGCAGAAGCAGCTTTTGGTAACCCTAGTGTTTATATTGAGAAATTTATTGAACGTCCCCGACATATTGAGTTTCAGATTCTAGCAGATAATTATGGCAATATAGTACATTTAGGAGAAAGAGAATGCTCTATCCAACGTCGTCACCAGAAACTCTTAGAAGAATCACCTAGTCTTTTTCTCAACGAGTCCTTGAGGCGAAAGATGGGTAAAGCGGCTGTGGATGCAGCCAAATCTATCCAGTATGTTGGTGCAGGAACCGTGGAATTTTTGGTCGATAAGCAGGGCAATTTCTATTTTATGGAAATGAATACACGTATACAGGTAGAGCATCCTGTAACTGAGATGGTCACAGGACTTGACCTAATTACTGAACAGATTCGTATTGCACAAGGTGAGACTCTCAAGTTTAAACAAAATGATATACAACTCAGAGGTCATGCTATAGAGTGTCGGATTAATGCAGAAGATCCTAGTCAAAATTTCCGTCCTCACCCAGGTAAAATTAGTGGTTATCTGCCACCTGGTGGGCCTGGTGTGAGAGTTGATTCTCATGTCTATACTGATTATGAGATTCCCCCTTACTATGATTCTCTGATTGGTAAATTGATTGTTTGGGGACCTGATCGGGATACTGCTATTAGACGTATGCGCCGCGCACTTAAAGAATGTGCTATTACAGGAGTCCCCACAACGATCAGCTTTCACCAAAAGATCTTAGAACATCCTGCTTTTTTGGCTGGTGATGTTTATACCAACTTTATTGAAGAACACATTCTGAATTCTTAATACCCTATTTACCATAATAAAAGGCTATTTCCTTAGCTTTGAGTGCAGCGAAACCTGCGCCTATTAGTTTTTGATTTAATTCATCTTGAGCAATATGTTTAGCCCCAATTCTGACTATTCTAGAACGCATGGTATTACTGACCCCACTGCGTTGTCTACCCGACTCTAACCCCATAACTTGATTGTAGAGGTCTAGTTTAGCAGTAGGAATAGGGGAACCATCAAAATCAATTCCCTGTGCAATAGCTACATCAATAGCATCAGCGCCAGTTGTCGAGATATTTTCAGTTTGTGACATAGTATGATTAAAAAAGTTAAACCAAAGCTATTTTATCAATAAACGGTAACATCAATGGCTCCATTGCCCGATTATCGCCCCAAAAAGCTTTCACTGGGTCCTTTAGAAACAGAGATTTTAAATTTAGTCTGGGAATTAGGTACTACAACAGTTAAGGAAGTTCTTGAAAGAATTTTAACTGATCCAGATCGAGAATTAGCCTATAGTTCAGTTACCACTATTTTGCAACGACTCACTCAAAAAGGCTGGTTAATTTCTTATAAAGACGGACGGGCTTTTTATTGGAAACCTCGTCTTTCACGTGCTGAGGCTCAAGCTATTAGATCTTATGATCAATTACATCTCTTTTTAGAGTTAAGTAACCCTGATTTAGTAGCCTCTTTTGCTGACAGTTTAGATACAGCTTCTCTAGAACAGCTTGAAGCTATTGCTAATCGTTTAGAATTACTTCGTCGTCAAAGTAAGGAGCCAAAATAATGCACATATTATTAATAGGTTTATCTTGTGGGTTAGCTTGGGTAACACGATTGCTAATAAGGTTTCCAAAAAATAAAGCAGGAGATACATTGTTTTTATTTTTGGTGCCTCCTTTAATCATCTTCTTTACCTTTTTATCGGTTATCTGTATGGGGAGTAGTGGAGAAATGTTTGGTTTCTCTGCTAGTATCTTTAGTTATAGTTTAGCTTTAGTGCTGTTAATATTATCTGTTTTCAGTTTCTTGCGGATGTTTTTTCAAATGAGAAAAGCCTTAAAAAGGATCAGAGAATTTCCTCTAGAAACAATTGCCGATTTTTCGGCTAGAGTAATAGATATAGACTTTCCTTATAGTGCTCAAATTGGCTTCTGGTCGCCTGAATTGGTGCTCAGTAAAGGATTAATTGATCTGTTAACTCCAGCAGAACTAACAGCAGTTTTAGCACATGAACAAGCGCATCGAGACTATCGGGATACTTTTTGGTTTTTCGGTTTAGAAGGAATCAGATCTTTAACTGTTTGGTTACCTAATACAGAGTCTTTATGGCAAGAATTATTGTTATTGCGAGAAATTAGGGCAGATCGTCAAGCATTGCAACAAGTAGACCCTTTGACTTTAGCTCAATCGTTACTCAAAGTAGCACAGAAGGTGACTCAAAGTAACACACTCAGTCAAGATGAGAGTTTTTGTGCTCTATTTCACCCTAATCTACCCAAAAATCATCTAGTTGGGCGCATTGAGTCTATACTAGAAGAAAAGATAATCTATTCCTTTTCTTGGTCTAGCTTTTATTCAGGGATATTCTTGAGTTTACTTCCTCTATTTCTGGTTATTTGGCATTCATCATGACAGAACAATTACAAGCAGAACAAGCAGCACC
>CASBQB010000361.1 GCA_949127655.1 Chroococcales cyanobacterium PMM_0086
TACAGGGATAGGATTATCAATTGTGAAAAAAATCATTGAGGCAGAAGGCGGGAAAATCAGATTAGAGTCTCAATTAGGACAGGGTGCAACTTTCCGCTTTACCTGGTTAGTACAAATAAGCTAATAGTACAATATTTATATTAAGGACAAGTTATGTTTGCTCTAGTTTCCCCAGAAAAGATTCAATTGCCACCTGGTTCAGTTGTGCGCTTACCTGCTACCTGGCAAGAGTATCAGAGTTTATATGACCGACGGGGAAAAGGCTCGCTTCCTCGTCTAAAATATCGGAATGGAGAAGTTTTACTAATGTCGCCTTTGCCAGTACATGGCCGTGATGCCAACCTGCTCTCAGATATTGTTAAAGCACTATTAGATCACGATGGAAGAGAATATGACGCATTCACGCCTGTGACTATGAGCTTACCAGAAGAAAGCGGGATTGAGCCAGACTATTGCTTTTATATTAACAACTGGCAAGCGATCTCAGGAAAAAAACGCATCGACTGGCGAGAAGATCCACCACCAGATTTAGTCATCGAAATAGATGTCACTAGTTATTCAGATGTGCAAGATTATTTACCCTATGGCGTTCCTGAAGTATGGCTGTTCAAAAGGCAGCAACTACTAATCTATCAATTACAAGACTCAGATTACCAAATCCAAACCCAGAGCCGCTATTTTCCAGACTTTGACTTACCCAAGGCAATCACTCAATGTGTACAAATTGCCTACGAACGCAACACCAGTAAAGCTATCCGAGATCTCAAACAAGGCTTAGAGAACCTTAAAAATGAATGACAAAGATAAGATGACAGAAGCTGAGAAAATTTTTGTCGGTGGGGGTCAGATGGGTTCCCTAATGCGCTTACATGACTGGTCGCAAACATTACTAGGCCCTCTAGATGGGTGGACTCAAAGCCTAAGAATCGCCGTTAGTATCTGTTTAAACTCTCGCTTTCCTATGGTGATCTGGTGGGGTGAAGAATTAGTTTTACTCTACAACGATGCCTGGTGTACAATGTTGGGTACCAAACATCCTCAATCTCTCGGAAAACCTGGTCGGGAAGTTTGGGGAGAAATTTGGGAGATTATCGGGGTACAACTTAACAGTGTGTTAAAGACTGGACAACCAACCTGGTCGGATGACTCTCTTTTACTGGTGGATCGATTTGGCTACACCGAAGAAGCCTACTTCACCTACTCTTACAGTCCTATCTTTTTAGAGTCGGGAAAAGTGGGGGGCGCATTTACTGCTGTCAATGAAACCACGCAAAGGGTTATTGGGGAAAGGCGACTTGGTACTTTACGAGAACTGTCCGCTCAAATTGGCTCAGTTAATTCAGTTCGGGAAACCTGCCTTCTAGCTACCTCCCGCTTAACCACAAATCCCCATGACATTTCTTTGGCTTTATTATACCTAGTCGAAAATGAGGGCAGAGAAGCCCGTTTAGTAGGCACAACGGGACTAGAAATAGGCACCCCTATTAGTCCTGAACAAATCAGCCTCACTCAAGCACTAGACTGCTGGAATTTAAACCAAGTCAAGGAAACAGGAGAGGCTAAACTTATCAAGAATCTAGTCACTAGGTTCGGGTTATTGCCTGGTGGAGTCTGGCAAGAATCGGCCGATAGTGCTCTAGTTATGCCCATCGGGCAATCAGGACAGCACTTAGCAGGATTTATGATTCTCGGTATCAGTCCTCGCAGGATCTTTGATGATGAATACAGGGGCTTTTTCGATCTGGTGGCTAGTCAGGTAACCATAATGATTGCTAATGCCAAGGCCCACGAAGAAGAGCGGAAAAGAGCAGAAGCCTTGGCTGAGTTAGATCGCTCTAAAACCGCGTTTTTCAGCAACGTCTCTCACGAGTTTCGCACTCCCCTTACCCTGATGCTCGGTCCTCTAGAGGGAGCGCTCTCAGTTGCCGATGATACCCCATTTGCCACTCAACGCCAGTCTTTAGAGTTGGTACACCGCAATGCTTTGAGATTACTAAAACTAGTCAACACCCTCTTAGATTTTTCTCGCATTGAAGCAGGTCGCATTCAAGCAACTTATGAACCAATTGATTTAGCTATTTTTACCAGTGAATTAGCTAGTGTTTTTCGCTCTGCCATCGAACAGGAAGGAGAGATGCGCTTAGTCCTTAACTGTCCACCCTTACCCGAACCTGTCTACGTGGATAGAGAAATGTGGGAGAAGATTGTCTTTAATTTACTCTCTAATGCTTTTAAGTCCACCTTTGTAGGGGAAATTACCGTAACTTTACGCTCTACTAATGAGCAGGTAGAACTATTGGTAAGTGATACTGGTATTGGTATTCCCACCGATGAGCTACCCCATATCTTTGAAAGATTTCACCGAGTTAAAGAAGCCAAAGGACGTACCTGTGAGGGAACAGGTATCGGGTTGTCCTTGGTACAAGATTTGGCGCGACTACATGGCGGCACCGTGGAGGTAACTAGTATCGTGGGTCAGGGTAGTTGCTTTAAAGTAGCAATCCCTAAAGGAGCAAGTCACCTACCTCAAGACCGTATTAGCTCAAACGCTGATCCAGCTACCTCAAAGGCCTTGAGAGTAGCTCCGGTAGCTAAAGATGTCCTCAGTTGGCTACCAGATCGCGGAGTTAGGAAGCTTGAAAAAAATACTTCTGTGCAATCTCACCCCCATTCATGTCCTACACGTATTCTGCTTGCAGATGACAATGCTGATATGAGGGAATATATTAAACGCATCTTGAGTGAGAGTTATGAGGTAGAAACTGTGGTCGATGGACTTTCTGCCCTAGAAACCATCAACCAGCGGCCTCCAGATTTGGTAGTCACAGACTTGATGATGCCGGGTTTGGACGGGCTAGAATTGTTACAAGAAGTGCGAGCTAATCCCAAGACTAGAGAAATTCCGATTATTTTGCTCTCAGCAAGAGCAGGCGAAGAATCCCGCGTAGAAGGATTAAAATATGGAGCGGATGACTATTTAATTAAGCCCTTTTCTGCTCGTGAATTACTAGCACGCATTGAAGCTAACTTGAAAATGTTCCAAATGCGACAAGAAGCTACTCAAAAAGAGCAAACCTTACGCATTGAAGCACAAACTGCTAAAGAGCAAATGGAGAATGTTCTGAGCCGAATTGACGACCTTTTTTTGGCACTAGATGACCAGTGGTGTTATACATATCTTAATAACCGGGTAGTAGAGTTGGTTGGAAAACCCACCGAAGAGTTACTAGGTAAAAACATCTGGGAAGTCTTTCCCGATTTAGTGGACAGCAAGTTCTATCTCGAAGTTAATAGAGCGATGGCTGAGCAAGTGATTGTTCAATTTGAATATTTCTATCGCCCTTGGCAACGCTGGTTTGAGAATCGGGTTTATCCTTCTAGTAATGGGGTCTCAATTTTTAGTGCAGACATTACTGAGCGCAAAGAGACAGAAAATGATTTAGCAGAACAAAAAGTCTTTTTACACAATTTGACTAATACTGTTCCGGTCTTGTTGTGGACAGCATGCCCTGATGGAACGATCGATTTTGTCAGCCAGCCTTGGATAGAATACACTGGCATGGATTTAACAGAAGTAAATCGCCAAGGTTGGTCTAATTTGATTCATCCTGATGACCTCGCTCAAACTAGGGAATCTTGGAATACTGCTTGGCAAAGAAGAGATCCCTATGAAATGACTCATCGGGTTAAACGGGCTGATGGGAGTTACAACTGGTGTATTAGTCGGGCAGTTTTAACAGGTGATGAAGAGTTAAACTCTCTGCGCTGGGTCGAGTAATCTAATCTTGACATAACGTAGTCAAATGGGGTAAAATACGAGAATTCTAAAGTTACAAGATAATGAATTACCTTACTCCTACACAGGCTTATAACAAATATGGTTATCA